>JBDSDI010000118.1:0-27463 GCA_039920645.1 Bdellovibrionota bacterium
GACGTTATCGGCGCTCCCGCGCTCGCAGCGAGTTCGTCGGAACAGGGGCGTCTCGCGGCCCGCCACGCCTTCGATGTCGATTGTCCTCCCTTCTCGAAGCTCTTTCCTTACGGCATCTACACCATTCCGGAGATCTCTTCGGTCGGCGCACAGGAGACGGACCTGATCAAAGACCATATCCCGTACGTGATCGGTCGTGCGCGCTATAGCGAACTCGCGCGAGGTCAGATTCTCGGCGACGAACACGGATTGTTAAAGATTCTGGTTTCGAAAGAGAATCACAAAATTCTTGGGGTCCACATTTTGGGGACCGGGGCGACGGAACTTATTCACATCGGTCAGACGGCGATGCATTTCGAAGGCACGATCGAGTTCTTCGTGAGCAACATCTTCAACTATCCAACTTTGGCCGAGGCTTACAAAGTCGCGGCTCTTAACGCCCAGAACCAGCTTTAAAGACACGCGAAGCGCTCAGTGTTCGAGCGTGGTCGCGGATTTGAATCCGTGGCGCGCAACCACGTCGATCAGATGCTGACGTTCGATGGGTTTGGTGATGTGATCGTTGCATCCTGCTTCCAATGAGCGCAAGCGCTCTTCCTGTTGGGCATGCGCCGTAAGGGCAACGATGGGAATCATGAAGCCCGAACGTCGGAGTTCGCGCGTCGCCTCGAGGCCGTCCAGCCACGGCATCTGCATATCCATCAGAACGACGTCAAAATTGCCTACCATGGCGCGCTCAACGCCTTCTCGCCCGTCCGCCGCCGTCTCAACCGTCGCGCCGGCGCGTTCCAAGAAGCTCGTGATGAAAAGACGAGTATCGGGCGTGTCCTCCACGACGAGCACGCGCATCCCGCTGAGGTCAGTGACGCCCATTCGCAGCAGGGTGACCTCGGGCGTCACGGCATGACTCGCTTCGGCCGAAAGCGTGATTTCGAAAGTGGAGCCCTGATTGAGCGCGCTTTCTTTGAGGCGAAGATCTCCGCTATGGAGACGCGCTAAGCCGCGTGCAAGTGCAAGGCCGAGACCGGTGCCGCCATAACGACGGGTTGTTGAGAGATCCGCCTGCGTGAAAGGTTGGAAGAGGTGCATGGCCTGTTCGGCCGAAATCCCGCGACCCGTATCGAGGACCGTAATTGTGAGACGCCCGGCCTGCCATTGCACGAGCATGTCCACGCGCCCCTTATCGGTGAAGCGGATCGCGTTGCTGACGACGTTGCCGAGAATTTGCCGCAATCTCCCGGGATCTCCTTTGAGGGACGGGGGGACCTCCGCTTCGATGTTCACGTTAAAGCGAATACCTTTGGTCTCGGCACGGGTGCGATAGATCGGTTCCAAGTCGCCCAGAAGCTCGCGAATGTCGTAGTCGATATGTTCGAGTGTCATCTTGCCGGCCTCGAGCTTCGACGAGTCTAGAAGGTCGTCGATAAGGCGTAAAAGATGTTTGCTGTTGCGGTCGACAATCGCAAGGCTCGATTCAATCTGATCCATGGTCAAACCCGGCTCGCGCAAAATTTCTAGGAAGCCCATAATGGCGCTGATCGGAGTGCGAATTTCGTGACTGATATTAGCGAGGAAACGCGTCTTGGCGAGATTAGCGTTCTCGGCGAGTGTCTGAGATTTGAGGAGACTTTCTTCGATCAGTATTCTTTCGTGAATATCAAGCGCGACCCCCTGCCATTCGCGGGGCTCGTTGGGTCTCTTCGGAAGAATCTTTCCTTTGGAGAGATGCCAACGGTATTCGCCGTCTCGGCCGCGGCGATAGCGTACTTCGGTCTCGAATCCGGTGCCGTGCTGAACGGCATGGCTCCACACTTCGAAGATCCCCGCGCGATCGTCGGGATGGATCATCGCCACCCAGTCTCCGGCCTTGGATTTGTCGCGGGCGATACCCGTGTAGTCGAACCATGACTGATTTCGGAACTTGAATTCGGAGTGCTCGGTCACCGTCCAGATAATCAACGGAGAAAGCTCTGCCAGCAGCTGGTAACGCTCCTCTCCGCGCTTGATTTCTTCGGCATAGACGCTACGTCGTCGGCTAAAGAATGCGTAGCAGAGCGATCCGAAGCAGAGAGCGAGGGCGAGGGGCGATTGGTAGAAGGCGGCTAAGAGAGCGAGGACGGCTCCCAAGCCCAGTGCGATGTTCGAGAAGAGAATAAGATGCGAACGGCCCGTCATGTTTCCCCTCCCTTTATTATTCGTAACTGGAGAGCCGGAAGAAGAAAAGCTCCGAGTCATTTTTTTTTGAAAATCATGAGGCAATTTTGGGACGGTGCCGTGACAAAGATCGAAGCGACGCCTTAGACTTAAAACAGCATGGCATGGAAGAAAGATCAGTTGGTGTGGGTCGAGGCTGATCAGAGTCTCGGTGCATCGCGGATCGTTGACGATTCCGATGCATCTTTTCTCACCGTGCAAAGCTTAGAAAGCGGCGACACTCGCAATTACACCAAGAGAAATCCACCCTTCAAACGGGTGAACCTGGACGTGGGTCAAAAATTGAAGGTGAAGAGAATCGAGAGCGAAGTCCTCATTCGGAAAATCGAAACCCGCGTGGATATCTATCACTTTGAAACCGATGAGGGTTCTTTTTCGGAATCCGATATCGTCGCTCTCTCGGTGGGACGTGGCGTCCTCGATCTTGTCCGCCAACGACAACTTTCTCACCCGAAACTTTTTGCCTTACGTCGCGATGCGTGGGGACTTCTTGAAAAACGCAGCTTTCATCCTTTGCGCGGTGCCATCGGTTGCCGGGTGCAGTTGCTGCCGCATCAACTCTGGGTGCTCGAATCGTGTCTCAAGATGCCGCAGCTTCGGGCGCTTCTGGCCGACGAGGTCGGTCTCGGCAAGACCATCGAGGCGGGACTGGTGTTTTCTGCCCTTCATGCGCGCCACAAGCTCAAGAAGGTCCTCGTGCTCGTTCCGCCTGCGCTTAAAGTTCAGTGGCTCACGGAGAGCTTCCGTCGCTTCAATATTCGTTTTCGACTCGATCACGATGAACTTATCGAGGAGGACGAGTTCCGCGATTTCATCATCGCGTCCCTCGACGAGGTCTCGCAGAACATCGCTGATTTCGATCTTTTGATTGTGGATGAAGCGCATCGTCTCGTTCATGATCCGCTTCGCTCCGAAGATCTTCGGCAGCTCGTCTCTCGCGCAAAACACGTGCTTTTTTTATCGGCGACGCCCCGTGTGCACGGCGATGCCGAGTTCCTGAAAATGATAAAAATTTTGGGTACGGTCTCGGAGTCATCGGTCGTTCCTTGGGTGTTTCAATCACGTCGCGCCGAACTCGGATTGCCAACCTACCGTCAGCTCGAGGCCGCGATCGTGCCGGACAAAAAAAAATGGCTTTTTGATTTTGTCGAGAAGTGCCTCGCTGCTCCTAAAAAAGAAAAACTTTTCCTGATTTCTTCTCAAGCTAAGGACGTGATCGCACTGTGTTCCGAGCTTCGCGCTAAATTCGGAGAGAACTTCGCGCTTTTCCACGAGGAGATGGATCTCGTGGAACGCGATCGTCAGGCCGCGTATTTTTCGGAACCGGATGGAGCTCCGATTCTAGTCTCTTCAGAAATCGGAGGAGAAGGGCGAAATTTTCAATTCTGTCATCATATGGTTTTGCTCGATTTGCCGCGCGATCCCCTGATCATCGAACAGCGCATTGGACGTCTCGACCGCCTCGGTCAGACGCAAACGGTCCACGTTTGGTGCCCGGTTCTCGAAGACAGTCCAGAAGAGGATAGTTTCGAGATGCTTCGGGATCGCTTCCGCGTCTTTGCAGAGCCGTGGTCGGGTTCGGGTCTCGAGGATATGGAAGACGGCGAGGCACTCTTTGGGTCCGCCACCGGAAGAGATCTTTCCACGCTGCAGGAATCCGGGAATTTTATTAAGGTTTCTTACGATCCCGATGCCGCCGACCGTCTCATGGACGAAGCCGACGATCTCGGAGAAACCGAGATCCGCGATTTCCTGGATCGGCTCTACGATCTCTTCGGCATCGAGGTCGAAGATTTCGATACGCGGGGCAATTGGAAAGTCGCAATTTCGTCGCTCATGTTCGTCGACTATTTTCCGGGTCTCGGAGAAAAAGGCGAGCGCATCTTGAGCTTCGACCGCGCCCAGGCACTGGCCCGCGAAGACATGAGTTTCTTCTCCCTTGATCATCCCGACTTCGTCGAGTCGATCGAATTTTTGCTCAACTCGGATCATGGCAAACTCGCGATGACGATGCTGCCTAAGAGTTCTTCTCCCGATATCTTGTTTTGGGGTTTGATGGAGACTCTGCGAAGTGGCCACGTACGCGAAAAGCTGTGGAGCTGTTTCACAAAGCGCGGCATTCTCGTGAATGAAAAATTTCTCACGGCTCCCGAGACCGTCAAGATCGGTCCTCGTGAAGACGCTTTTCTCAAGGCTCTCCCTCAGCCTCTCGGTGAGTTTCTGGAGGCCCAAGACGGTCGCGGCTTAGATTCACTGCTCATTTTGATTCCGGGATGATTTGAAACTATACTGAATCGCGATGGCGCCGAAGAAATCCCCCAAAACGATCGCATTGATCGCTCACGACGGCAAAAAAAAAGAAATGCTCGAGTTCGTCAAGGATCATAAAAACTTTTTTGATGGTTTCCATCTCGTAGCTACGGCCACCACCGGAAAAAACGTCGAGACGTTGGGACTCAAAGTCAAAAAAGTGCTCTCGGGTCCGATCGGCGGCGACGCTCAGATCGCGGCGATGGTCGCGACCGGTGCTTGCCAGGCCGTAATTTTTTTCCGCGATCCGCTCGGCATGCATGCGCATGAAGCGGATATCTCCTCGCTGTTACGTATCTGCGAAGTCCATGACGTTCCGCTCGTCACCAATCCTGCTAGCGCGCGTTTGATCGTGAAGGCTTTTAAGTAATCGCCTTAGTCCGCTTCCGCTTGGAGACAGCATTCTGCCGAAAGCCCAAGCGAATCCTGGGCGGCCTCGTCGCGGTCGACGACTTTGAGGCCGAGGCGCGCCAGCGCGCCGTAGATATTTGCGGATTTTTTTGCAACGTAGTTGCCATTCGTATCGAAAAAGAAGGTCTGAGGAAGTCCGGGCCTGTTCGAATCGACGGCCGTTGCTTCGAAACCTCCCTCGCGCGACGTAACTTTCTCCAGAAGGACTACGTGTTGCGAGCCGACCGAAAACTGAAGAACGAGAATCGGCAGTTCTTTGCGACGAGTGCGGGTGGTCAGCTCCGCGATCGCCTGGAGATTCTGCGCGGGGCTTCGCATGTGCAGGGCCCACGCGAGATTTGAAGGTCGGAAGAACTCTTCTGACCACATTTCAGTCATCAGTTTGCGAATTTCGGGAGCGTAAACAGGATGTTGGGAAAGCGAAGCGATCGACGAGACACCGGGCAAAGTCATAGGTACGCCCCAAGAGATCGGTAGCAGGAGGCGACGAGCTTGCGCTCGCGTCCGTGGAGCTGAGGCACGGGGCGCTCCAAAACGTGCGAAGGCCAAGAGTTTGCGCTGATAGCGAGCGTAACCCCAGCAGACGCCCCCGGGTGCATGGAAGTTTGTGAAATTTTCGAACGAGAGATGACGATCCTGAGGGTTACGAAAAGCCGCCGCTTTCATGAGCTTCGTTTGAAGGCATTTGTTACGTACGCGAGTCGGGCACTTATCGACCAGTTCTTCGAGTCGTTCCTGATAGGCCAAGCGTAAATGCAGTTCTTTGGCGATCCTGCGATCAACGGGCGAGGGTTGGAGGGAATGTTGAGAGTCGGCGCGCGCCGAAGAGAATGCACACAACCAGAAGAGCCATAACCCGATCCGAAGCTTCATCCTTTAAGGATGACATTGCTTCGGCGATTTAAGGAGTCAGTGCTTTGGCAGGATCCAGCGTGTCGCCGGTTCTTTTTAAGAGCGGGGAATTGAGTTGAATCGCCAGTTTGCGCAGCGCTGATGCGAGCTGAGGGCGCAACTCTGCGCAGTCTCCCAGCATTTCTTCCCCACCCGTGGCCAGGTCGGTCACGATCTGACGGGCGCAGTGGGTAGGGTCGTCGCGGTCTACATATTTCAGTAAGAGCAGCGAAGTCGCGAGATAAAGTTTATGGATATTTTTACGATTTTCGCCACTGGGTCCGATGAGTGTTTTCAAATTCGTGCGCGAAACGAAGAGCCCGTTGACTCGGCTTGAGCTGGCTTGACTACTCTTGGACCACGTTTCGACGGAAAGAAGATAGCGATCGAACTTCGCGAGCAACTCCGCCCATTTCAGGACGGAACGCAGGCTGGATTTCGCAATGACCGCATCGCGGCCGATCTCTGCGTCCGAAAGACGGATTCCGTACGCCTGATTTTTGTCGAGAGTTCGTACTCCGTTCTCGTCGAGGAAGACGAGATGACGGTTCTGGAAGTGCAATAAATTGAACTGTAAGTAAGCCAGAGAGAGGGCGTGGACACGCATGGGTGCCAACGAACCTTGGTCTTGGATATCCTTCAAACCGGCGAAAGCTCCGAGCGGGTAGATGGGGGATTGTTTCCACCAGATCGCAGCCGGATTGAAAGCAAAAAGGTAATGTCCGAAGGCTTCAATACGCGCCAGGATAGCGTCCAGTGCGGTGAACTCGGGATCCGACGAGGTTTGAATGTCGCCGGCGACACTCGTCTGTTCGGGCTTGCAGTAGCTCAATGGAAGAGGCTTTTCGTTCCAATCGTAACGATCGGAAATTTCGGAGAGGCGAGACAATGTCGACTCGTCGAGACGAACGCGTTTGTCGTTGCGCAAAACCGAGCCTACCGAATTGCAGTGGCGGATCGTCGTTGCGTCGCGCGCCGTCAAAAGCCCCTCGAGAGACGGCACATAACTTTGTCCTTTTGAAGTATCCAGAAGTGGAAGAGTTTCTTGTCCCATTAATTGCAGAAGCTGGTCCGTACTCCGGAAGATAATGTTAGCTGCACATGCGCGTTCGTGAGGTGACCCGGATCGGACTCCCACAACCGCTGCACCCAAACCGAGTCGCATGTCCGCAGCGAGTGCGTTCCAGCCACCAGCACGGAAGACCGGAAGATTTTTCGAGAAAATCTGGAGATCCTCATTTTTGAATCCGGATTTCTGACGCAAGCCATTGCGCGCAAGGACCCAGGAAAAACTTTCGAGAAGATCGCGCGTCTCGTCGGGCGAGAAGAGGCCCGGAAAAACTTTCTCGAGTTCTTCTTGCACGACTTCATTGCGCTTATCGGTCGCATTGATCGTGCGGGTTAAGAGCCCGGCTTTGAAGGCCAGAAGTTTGAGATATTGGCTGGGGCGCAGGGCCAGGACTTGGTCGACTTTCCTCAGGAACTGCTCACGGTCGGGAATCTGACTCGCGGCTTCGGTGAGAAAGGCATAGGAGTTGAGAGAGTTGGCGCGCATGTCGATGCGACCCCAAGGTCGAATCGAAAGATTGGGAATGTCGATGCCGCGGAACATGTTCCAAGGAAGGACGAAGTCCACCAGCGACGCTAGCTGTCCGATGATCGTGAGAGGATTGAAGAACGTCTCGGGTGGCTTGCGCAGCTCGATCTGACCAAAGAGACGGAAGCGTCCTGAGCTCGAGGTGTATTGTTTCTCGAGCGCAGCTTGCCACTGACATGCCGAAAGGTCACCTGAGGCATAGTCAACGTATTTTTCGGCTTCGGCTTCGTCGGGGGCGTAAATCGCTTCCGGATCGAGCGGTGCGGCCACGTTGCGTTGGGGTTCGAATGCGCGGTGAGGTCCGCAGGCGGAAACCACAAACGCGAGAGACAAAAAGATACAATAATTTTTAGAAGAGAATGACACTGTCGAGTCTCCAGTAAGGGGCATAGATGCTGTCATGCCCCCTCATCGGGTTCACGTAAGCCACGGTAACGTTGAAGGGAAGGGGAAAGGAATTTCTACGGAACGACGAGATGCTACTGACCTGGACAGCAAGCTCCAGCCCCTGTGTCTGGGCTGCGGTGCCGGCGGTTTCCCGCAGATAGTCGAGATCGCGATGACCGTAGATGCGGTCCTTAGCTTTTACCGAATAGAAAGCACTGCCCATCAGGCTGACCCAGCCTTGCGCCAGACTCCACTGCAGTCCGGAGTCCATGTTCAGTTCAGGACCGATGAGTTTTCTAACGCTCTCGATCTGATAAGGGTCAGTGAGATCGGGAAGCGGGTCACTCGCCGATCGAGCGTAGGCGCGTTCCTGCGTTTTCGGGAGGCGCACGATTCCACCGATCGTCGTGCTCCAGCTCAGGCTGTGGGGACGGATTTGGTACTCGCTCAAATGGGACAGTTTCAATGCCCAAACATCTTCGGTCAGGTCCTGATCCAAAACATTTCGAATATCGATTTTGTAGGAACTTGTGGGAGCGCGGAATCCGCCCCGCAAACCGAGACCCCAGCGATTGTCGAAGTAATAGGAATAGCGGGTTTCAATTTCGGCATCGCCCCAGGCTTCGACGTGATGGCTCTCGGGAGCTTTGTAGCCGCGATTGAGGAAGATCGCTTGATTGAAAGTTTGTGTATCGATGCGAGTCTCGCTGAGTTTCTTCAGGCCTTTTTGAAGTTCAGGAATATCGCCAACGCTCGTTGCGATCGCTTTGGCGTTGTTGACGACGTCGGCACGGAATCCGAAATCGATATCGCGTTTGATGAAAGGTACAATCACACCGATCGCCAGACGATCGGTCACTCCATACAGAAAGCCGCTTACCTTCTGGCTTTCGAAGACGGAAGCATGAGCGTAGAGATTTATGGAGAGAACCTGGTCAGCCCACAAGGGATCTAAATTTGCGAGGACGTTCTGGAGTTTCAGGAGATCGGGTTCGGCTTCGGCCATTTCCGCGATCGAAACGGATCGATTCAAGGGTTTCGCGAGATCTTCAAGCAAACCATCGCCGTTGAGGCGTGTATTGATACCACTCGCGAATCCGTAGACGTAAGCGAGAGCCCGCACCCCTTGAGGCAGCGGTTCGGGCGAACTATACGCAGAAGCTTGAGCGCCCCACGCCAACCCGAAAAATAAAAAATGTCTCCACGTCAGGTTCATTCAGATTTCTTTCTTTAGCTAAGGGAAATTAGCCGATTCTCAAAGAAGAATGTGGGCGCAAAATACCCGAAATCGTAATGCATAGATAGGGCCAGCCGGAACAGCTTGTCACAGATGTGTCACTGGGGCACTTTGGGGAGCTCAGGTGCCGCAAACGCCGCCGCTGAGTGACCGATACTGGTCGGCATCGGGAGGGAATCCCTCTGCGAAGGTTTGAGCGTAGCGCTGAAGGGCTTCGGAGGCGTCTACCCAGCCATCTCGTTCGGCCGCCTCGAGATCGTGGCGAGCTAAGGCGTTCAAAAGAGAACTGGAATTTTGGGTCCGGTTGATGAACGACTCGTGAAGCTCCCTGCGGCTCCATTTCGAGTCGTAGCCGGACTCCTGGGTGTAGACGATCCCCGCGGGAAACACATAGAGCTTGTTGGGCTTGGCGAAGGCATAGGCGATTTTAAGGACCTCGGGATCGGCGAAATGTTTTATCAGGACGCGCTCGAAGGCCGCTTTATCGCGAATCCAGATACGTCCGATCTCTCGCGGCTGAGGATGGCAGAAGCTCGGGACATTTTGAGGGCTGCGGGTGATGCGGGTCGTTCCACAGGCTCCAAGGAGAAAGCAGACAAGAAAAATCCTCATACCCTTAAAATAGGGATTTTCGAAGTCTCTCGAAAGGGAGCTTGAGGGCTCTGGAGGGGCACAACGCACAGCTCGTGCGCCGCAGAAGCCTGAGGAGGACTAAAAACCGGGTATCCTTGCGTTGAATACGGCGTCGCACTTAGAAAGGTCTCATCGATGGCAAAGCTCTATTTCAGACATGGGACCATGGGCAGTGCCAAGACGCTTAATCTGCTTGCCGTCGCTCATAGCTATCAGCTTCAACAGAAAAAAATTTTGATCCTCAAGCCTGCGCTCGATAAACGCTTCGGCGTCGAGCTGGTCAAATCACGGAGCGGTCTCGAAAAGCCAGCCGACCTCCTCGTTTCTGAGGCGACCCGTCTTTCAAAAAAAGAACTCGAAGGTATTCAGTGCATCCTGGTGGATGAGGCTCAGTTTCTCTTACCCGATTTTGTGGACCACCTCCGCGATATCGCTCGCGACGATAACATTCCCGTAATCTGTTACGGCCTCCGTACAGATTTTAGCACCCATCTTTTCCCGGGTTCCAAGCGTTTGCTCGAACTTTGCGACACGATCGAGGAAGTGAAAAACACCTGCCATTATTGCAACCGCAAAGCGATCTTCAATATGAGGCTTGTAAACGGAAGAGGAGCTAAAGAAGGGCCGCAGGTTCTCCTCGGTGCCGAAGAGACCTACGTGCCCGTATGTCCGAGCTGCTACCATGAGCGGCTCGCGACCTGATCGAGGCGCATCACGAAGCGTCATGCGCCTCGTGACGAAAAGAGAAATACTTATGGTTGTGATGCGCCATCACGGTTTATAAGCGGAGGATGACGACTTTTTCGAAATCGGTTCTCACCACTTTCCCTCTCGCGGTCCTTCTCGCGGCGTGCGCTTCTTCACCTGCCATCACCACAAGTTCAGAGCTCAAAGTCGAACGCACTCCTCTCTCGCAAAAGGTTCTCTGTCGCGTAAGACAAATGAGTCGCGCAAAAATTACGGGAGCCGTCTCGACTACGATCGAGAAGGTTCTGGACTTCACAGTCAAGAACGTCGACGGCCTCGCGATCTCGAGTGAGGTCGTTCCCGTCTCGGCCACCGTGAACGCCAAATGCGAAGTCGTCGACAGCCTTTACTGCGTCTTCGGCGATGCGAAGCGCACGACTTTTATCAAAGCTTCCGCCAAAACCTCGGGAAGCAACCTTTTCGTAGATTACGCCGAAGGCCCTCAGCTCTATCAGATCGAGTGTAAAGAGCGTCCCGTTCCATGATCTTTTCCAGTCTCGTCGTCGCCGCTTCAACCCTGTTACCCTGCGCGAATTTCTCTGGAGTCTACGGATTCGACGACTCGAGCGGAGGGTCTCTTGAAATTCATCAGGAGAACTGTGAAGAACTGGATGCGAACTACGATTTCGGCAACGGATCGGTCTTCACGCGACACATGATTTTCGACGGTGAAATGCGCACCCTGGTTGTGATCGAAGGTCTTACGGAATTGGAAGCGACGAAGCTCGAAGACGACACGATTGTCGTCGAAACCGAAGATCATTTTGGAAATGGAGACGTTCACGTCTCTTCAGGAAAGATTTTCCTCGAGCCGGCCGGTGATCTGGTCGAGGAAACCGTTTACGTCGATGACTCCGGCCATAAGACCGGAGTCACACGCAGTGTGTAACCGAGGCGTTAGAGGCTTTTGCCTGCTGCGCCCTTTTTAACTTTGATCAGTTCGATATCGAAGATCAGCACCGAGTTCGGTGGGATGCCGGGACGACCTTGGGGGCCGTACGCCAGATCCGAAGGGATGAAGAGTTGGCGCTTCTCGCCTTCTTTCATCGTCTTGAGAGCTTCGGTCCATCCATGGATGACTCCGGTAACGGGGAATTCGGCGGGTTCGTTACGCTTGTAAGAGCTGTCGAACTCGGTGCCGTCGATGAGGGTGCCTTTGTAGTGACAGACGACGGAGTCTTTATCGGTCGGGGTTGCGCCCTTTCCGGGGGTAATGACTTTGTACTGAAGACCGGAAGCGGTGACTTTCACGCCTTCTTTGGATTTGTTGGCTTCAAGGAAGTCGCTTCCTTTTTTCGCGTTGGCTTCGCCTTCTTTGCTCTGCTTAGCCATCATTTCTTGTTGAGCGGCCATCATGGTCGCGCGCATTTCTTCGGGTGTGAGTTGGGCTTTGTTGCCCTTCAAGACGTCCTTGATCGAAGTCGCGAGAACGTCGACATCGATATCGACGCCTTGAGTTTTCATCGATTCGCCGATTTGCTGACCGATGACATAGCTGACTTTCTTTTTCTGGGTATCAAGCTTCGCGGCGCAGGCCACGATCGAGAGACCACCGCCCACTACGAGCGAGAGTTGAAGAAGTTTGGACAGATTCAGTTTTTTCGACATGATGCCTCCTCTGGCAGAACGCCGGTCAGATTACTACGGAGACTGTTCCAATCAATATGGCTGCCTAAAAAGTGCTACAATAACCCCATGGCATTCGACGCATGGTCCATCGTAGCCGGACTTCTGTTCAGTACTTTCGGGCTGATTGCGTTCCGGTGGGGGAAGCCTCGCAGCAACCTCAAGCTGATGCTCATTGGGGTCGCTCTGATGGGGTATTCATGGTTCACGCCGAACCCGGTCATGAACTGGGTGGTCGGGATCGTTCTAACGTTTCTTGCTTACACGTGGCGGAACACTTGAGACCTGCTCGAGCTGCTTAACCAGCGCTTCGTCGCGTTCCGTAACGAAGTTGATGACCACGCCTTCGCGGCCTGCGCGGGCAGTGCGACCAACGCGGTGAATGTAATTTTCCATCTCTTGGGGCAGGTGATAGTTAATCACGCGGCCGACGTGCTCGACATCAAGACCGCGCGACGCGAGATCGGTCGCGATCAGAAGAGGGACTTTGCCATCGCGGAATTGTTTCAGATTCGCACGGCGTTCGACCTTGTCCATTTCGCCGCGATAGACGACGAAGGGGTAGCCCTTTTCTTGAAGATCGGTCGCGATTTTGTCGCACTGATCGCGGGTATTCGCGAAGATAAGCGTTCCACCTTCGACGGGTTTTGCGAGAAGCTTTTCTAGAACCGGGAAACGTTTTCCGTCTTTGATCGTGCGATTCTCGGTCTTAAGCGTGGCGGGCACGCGGTGGCTGCCTTCGCTGCGAATGACTTCGGCCTCGGAGAACAACGTATTGATGAGTTCTTGAACCGCGCTCGAGACCGTCGCCGAGAAGAGCGCCATTTGGCGGTCGTCGGGACATTCGCCGATGATGCGAGTCGCGTCTTTCATGAAGCCTTGGTCGAGCATTTGATCGGCCTCGTCGAAGACGAGGGTGCGGACATCCGCGAGACTCACGAGTCTGCGATCAAGAAGCTGGACGAGGCGTCCGGGCGTCGCGACGAGGACCTCGAAAGGACCTTTAACGTTGCGGCGAGCAATTTCCATCGTGGTTCCGCCGAGAACCGTGCGCACGCGAAGACGTGTGGAGTGGGTGAAAATCTTAAAGACTTTGGAAACCTGTTCGCCGAGCTCGCGCGTGGGGACGATGACGGCAGCTCGGGGCTGCGCCTCAACTTCGATGGCTTCGCCCGAGGATTCGAGACCTTTAAGCCGGTGCAGGATGGGGAGCGCGTAAGAAAGAGTTTTTCCTCCGCCGGTTTCGGCGACGCCAACGACAGAGCCGCCGGAAAGCAATACAGGAAGGGCACGACGTTGAATTTCCGTAGGTTTTACGAGACCTTGCTCCTTAAGGGTCGCGCGAAGGGTAGGGAGAAGATCGAAGTCTGCGAAGGAACTCATGGACCCCCTTGTAGCATACTTGAGGGGGCGCTTTGGCAGAAAAGATGGTCCCGCGCCGAGGCTCCTGCTAAAGCTGCCCTCCGTGGAGAACTTCGAACTCGTTCGGCTAAAAAACGGCGTCATGAGCCTGCGTGCTCTGGAGCCGCGTGAGACTTTCCATCCCGGTATCGGCCCGGTTGAGGAAGCGACCGTTCTCCATGTCCAGCAGCAGCGTTTGGTCGAAAGATGCCTTTCGACTCCCATCTTTAGCCTTTGGGATATCGGCCTGGGTGCGGCGGCCAATGCGACGGCCGCCTTACGTGCGCTCGCAACATCGGAGCTTCCGTTCCATCACACCGTTCATGTCCACAGTTTCGATAAGACCCTCACGCCTCTGGAGTTTGCTTTGGATAATGCCGAAGCGCTGGCTTATCCGCGCGGTTACGAGAAACAGATTCGTGAGCTTCTTTCGAAAGGTCGCGTGCGCATGAGTCCACAGATTGTCTGGGAACTTCACCTAGGAGATTTCAGTCAAACGGTGAAAGACCTCCACGTTCCGGCTCCCAACGCGATTTTCTTCGATCCCTATTCGCCAATCGGCAATCCCGACATGTGGACCCTCGAAACATTTAAGCAACTTTTCGCGCGGCTCAATCCCGAAAAGACTTGTTTGATGACGAACTATACACGTTCGACGCAGGCCCGCGTCGCCATGTTGCTTGCGGGATTCTCGGTCGGCATCGGCTGCCTCGTACACCAAAAAGATGAGACCACGATAGCATCCAACGATCTCGAAGCTCTCGAGCGTCCACTCGATCGCGCGTGGCTTGAGAAACGCGTGCGCGTTTCTCATAATGCTGCTCCTCTCCGCGAAGCGGTCTATACGCTTGCACCGATTAGCGAAGAGGATTTCGATACTTTAATCGCGCTTCCGCAGTTCAGGGCTTAGAACTCTCATTTTGATCTTATTTTGATTCGCTGCCGGTGAGTAGGTTTCCGTATGCTTAAGGGATGACTCAAGCTTTCCACCAGCAGGAATACGTTGAAATTCTCTTTTACTTCGTCGTACTGATCGTAGCGGCCATTCCTTTAGGGCGCCTCATGAGCAATGCGTTGAAGGGAAAAGTACCCCGTATTTTCGGATTCCTTAAACCCCTCGAGAAAATCGCACTCCATTCCGTGGGTCTGGGTGACAATTCCACCGAAATGTCCTGGCGCGAATATTTTTGGAACTTGCTGATTTTTAACCTCGTAGGATTTGTTGTCCTTTTCTTGATCCTGAAATTCCAAAATCTCTTACCTCTCAATCCTCAGGGACTTTCGGGACTTTCCCTTCCATTGGCATTCAATACCGCAGTGAGTTTTGTCACGAATACGAACTGGCAAGCCTATTCTGGGGAAGCCGCTTTAAGTTACTTCTCTCAGGCGATTGGGCTTGGCGTTCAGAACTTCGTGTCGGCAGCCACGGGTATCGCCGTTATCGCGGCGATCGCACGAGCGTTTAACAATCGCCAACTCGATCGAATGGGTAATTTCTGGGCGGATCTTGTGCGCAGCACCGTCTATGTTCTTCTGCCGCTGTCGATGATTCTGGCGGTCGTGTTGTTGAGTCAAGGTGTCGTACAAAATCTTTCGCACTATCTTGAGGCGACGACGCTCGAAGGACTTAAACAAGTTATTCCGGGCGGTCCTGCCGCATCCCAAATCGCGATCAAGCAAATCGGAACCAATGGCGGTGGATTCTTCGGTGTGAACAGCGCTCATCCCTTCGAGAATCCCACACCACTCAGTAATTTCCTTCAAATGATCTCGATCTTGCTTCTGCCCGTCGCATGCGTCTTTGCTTTCGGAGATCTGGCCCAAAAGAAATCTCATGCTCGAGCGTTGCTGGTGACGATGTTCCTGCTCTTCATTCCCGTCTTCGCTTTTGCCCTGTGGTCGGAAATCCACGTGAATCCTTCGCTCTTCCATTTGCCCTTCTTTGAAGGTAAAGAAACGCGCATTGGTATCGGCTCAAGCATTTTGTGGGGGACCGCCACGAGCGCAGCTTCCAATGGATCCGTAAATGCGATGATCGATAGTTTTTCGCCGCTCGCGGGACTAGGCGCTCTTTTTAACATTTTGCTAGGTGAAGTCGTTTTTGGAGGAGTGGGATCCGGCCTCTACGGACTGCTTCTCTTTGTTGTGATCTCAGTGTTCCTCGCAGGCCTCATGGTCGGACGAAGTCCGGAATACTTCGGTAAGAAGATCGAGAAATCGGAAGTCATTTTGGCGTCGGTAGGAATTCTCGCTCCCTGCTTCTTGGTCCTCTTCGGAACCACGATTGCACTGCTCCTTCCGAACGCTTTGGCGTCCCGTACAAATATGGGAGCGCATGGCTTAAGCGAGATCCTATATGCTTTCGCATCCGCGGCCGGCAACAATGGATCAGCCTTCGCCGGACTTGCGGTCGATACCCCCTTCTATAATTTCGCGCTCGCGACCTGCATGTTACTGGGTCGCTTCATTCCGATCTACGTCATCATTCGCCTCGCGGGACAGTTGGGATTAAAAAAAACGACTCCCGAATCTTTGGGAACTTTCCCGACGCATGGACCTAGCTTTGTACTCTTGCTCGCGGGAGTCGTCGTCATCGTCGGTGCGCTCACGTTCCTACCGGTGCTGGCGCTTGGGCCTTTCGCAGAACATTTCATGATGCTCAAGGGCCTCTCATTCTAAAGGGTGATATATGACAACAACTCGGAAAACACAGAAACAAAACAAGAGCCTTTTTAATTCCGAACTTCTGGTACCAGCCTTCAAGGACAGTCTGCGGAAGTTCTCTCCGAAAGATCAGATCAAAAATCCGGTGATGTTTGTTGTGCTCGTCGGGGCCGTGGTCGTGAGCTGCGTGAGCCTTCGCAAGATCTTTGCCTCCGAATCGTTCGGCTTTGAAATTCAAGTCGCGATCTGGCTATGGTTTACGGTTCTCTTCGCAAACTTCTCCGAGGCCTTGGCCGAGGGGAGGGGAAAGGCCCAAGCGGCTTCTCTCAGAAAAACCCTCAGCCTAACGGAATGTCGCAAGCTCGTTCAAGGAAAAGAGCTCAGGGTCAATTCGGCGGAAATTCGTAAAGACGATCTGGTAGTTTGCGAGAACGGAGATATTGTTCCTCGTGATGGTGAGGTCGTCGAAGGCATTGCGAGCGTCGACGAATCCGCAATCACGGGCGAGTCGGCTCCCGTCATCCGCGAAGCGGGCGGAGATCGCAGTGCCGTCACAGGGGGAACGATGGTCATCAGTGATCGCATCGTCGTTCGAATCACCGTCGCTGAGGGTGACTCTTTCCTCGATAAAATGATCGCGCTGGTCGAAGGCGCCGAAAGAAAGAAGACCCCCAATGAAGTGGCCCTATCGCTGCTCTTGATTATTCTCACGATCCTCTTCCTCGTAGTTATTTTCTGTCTCAGATATTTCGGTTTCTACGCAGGGACTGAGCTTTCTTGGACTTCGCTGATCGCATTGCTGGTCTGTCTCATTCCTACCACGATCGGTGGATTGCTCTCCGCAATCGGGATCAGCGGCATGGATCGTCTGCTGAGACGCAATATTCTCGCGATGAGTGGACGTGCGGTCGAAGCCGCCGGGGACGTTGACGTCTTGCTTCTCGACAAAACGGGCACCATTACCCTCGGGAACAGAATGGCGTCCGAGTTTATCGCGGTATCGGGAGTTTCCGAAAAGGATCTTTCCCACATCGCTTATCTCTCGTCGCTCGCCGACCAAACGGCCGAGGGAAAATCTATTCTCAAACTCGCTTCGGAAAAATTCGGATTTAAAGACGAGGGTCTCGAGGGAGAACTTATCGAATTCAGCGCCCGTACCCGACTGAGCGGTATCGATCTGGCGGGAGGATCTCGCCTGCGTAAGGGTGCCTCGGACTCCGTTAAAAAACATATTGAAGCTCTCGGGGGAAAATGGCCGTCGGATATCGATACGAAAATTCATTCGATTGCGATGAAGGGCGGTACGCCACTCGTAGTCTCGGAAGACAACCGCACTCTTGGAGTGATCTACCTGAAGGATATTATCAAGCCCGGCATTCGCAGCCGCTTTCAACAGCTGCGCCAGATGGGAATCCGCACGATCATGATTACGGGCGACAATCCCGTCACCGCGGCCGCAATTGCAGCGGAAGCGGGAGTCGACGATTTCCTGGCCGAGGCAACCCCTGAAGCTAAACTCGAGAAAATTAAACTTGAGAAACAGAATGGGCACATGGTCGCTATGGTGGGTGACGGCACGAACGATGCGCCGGCTCTAGCCCAGGCCGACGTCGGTCTCGCCATGAACAGCGGAACCCCCGCCGCGAAAGAAGCGGCGAATATGGTCGACCTCGATTCCGATCCTACCAAACTCATTGAAACGGTCGAGATCGGCAAACAGCTTCTGATGACCCGAGGAGCTTTGACGACCTTCAGTCTCGCCAACGACGTGGCTAAGTATTTTGCGATTATTCCGGCGATGTTTGTGACCCTTTATGCTCAAACTGGAGTGCTTGAACCGCTGAACGTCATGGGTCTGCACTCTCCCGAATCGGCGATTTTAAGCTCCGTAATTTTCAACGCGATCATCATTCTGCTTTTGCTGCCTTTGGCACTTAAAGGAGTGAAATATGAACCACGTCCCGCCCATGAAGTGTTCCTTAAAAACTTCTGTATCTATGGAATGGGTGGATTGATTGCGCCCTTTGTCGGGATAAAAATTCTCGATGTCGCGCTCGTGGCCCTAAAGCTGGTGTGAGGTGACTATGAAAAAAATATTCTTAAATTCAGTGTCGATGCTTCTCGTGATGATTCTTCTTGCGGGGGTGGTTTATCCCCTGGCGGTGGGACTTATCGGAACGGTATTCTTCAGCCGTCAGGCCCAAGGGTCGCTGATCTACAAAGAGGGGAAGCTTGTGGGCTCGGAGCTTCTTCAGCAGAACTTCGTTAGAGAGAATTATTTTTGGGGACGTCCCTCGGCTTCCGATTTCGCGACAACTCCTTCAGGGGCATCCAATCTTGGCCCCACGAGTCAGAAGCTGAAAGACCGCGTCGCGGCCTCCATGAAACGTCTTGGGATCACTGAGGATGCGAAGGATAAGCCCTATGAACTCTTGCTTGCATCCGGAAGCGGAATCGATCCGCATATCAGTCCCGCTACGGCTCATTACCAGATTGATAGGATTTCAAGGTCTCGGGGTCTTGATCGTGCCGCGATCGAAGCTCTCATTGTGAAAAACACCGAAGATTCTACTTTAGGCGTCTTCGGCCGGCCCCGCGTAAATGTCTTGAAACTCAACCTCGCCTTAGACGCACTGGCGAAATAGGATGGTCTCATGCACGTAAGTCGCCACGAGGGGAAGCTCAAAGTATTTCTCGGAATGGTCGCGGGCGTGGGCAAGACTTGCGCGATGCTCGAGTCGGCACGCTCGCTCAAAAGCGAGGGACGAGACGTCGTGATCGGACTCGTCGAAACCCACGGGCGCAAAAAGACGGAAGCGTTGCTGCCGGGTTTTGAAATTCTTCCCCGCAAGAAACTCCTTCACGCCGGAACCGAGATTTTAGAAATGGACCTCGACGCTATTCTCGCGCGTGGTCCGGAACTCGTATTGGTGGACGAGCTAGCTCATACCAATGCGCCCGGTTCGCGCCATCCGAAACGTTTTATGGATGTCGAAGAAATTTTGCGCGCAGGTATCGACGTCTATACGACCATTAACGTCCAACATTTCGAAAGTCGAGTTGATCTCGTCAGGAACCTTTCGGGAATCGAAATCAAAGAAAGCGTTCCAGATTCGTTGCTCGATCGCGCGGACCAAATCGAACTGATCGATTTGCCGCCCGACGAGCTTCTGGCGCGACTCGAAAAGGGCGAAATTTATCCTCAGGAAAAAATTGAACGGTCGCTTCAGGGGTTTTTCAAACGTGGAACGCTTACGGCTCTTCGCGAGATTTCACTGCGACTCACGGCCGAACGCGTCGATCACGAAGTTATTCGAGCGGTAAGAAACCGTGACCTTCCTCAAGACACGCATACGCGCGATCGCCTGCTCGTCGCGATCGGACCCAGCCCGAGTGCCACCGAGCTTCTGAGGTGGACACGCAATAAGGCGTTTAATCTGAATGCTCCCTGGATTGCGGCCTATATTGATACCGGAGTGAGCCTTTCGTCCGAAGACCGAAGGCTTTTAGACGAGAATATCGAGCTCGCTCGGCATCTCGGAGCGGAGCTCGTCACCGTGAGCAGTCCTAATATTGCGCAAGCGATCTTGGCACTCACGCGCGAAAGGCAAGTCACAGAGATTGTCATGGGCAAGCCTCGCATGAGCTTCGTGCATCAACTCCTGGCCCCCGAGTCGCCCGTCGATACCATCTACAAAGAAAAAGGCTCGGTCACGATTTCGATCGTGACGACGGACAAGATCAAGGTGCCGACGATCTGGCAGCTCTTGAGGCGACGCGTCCGCTCCAAACCTGCCGAGTATCTCTTCTCTTTCGGCAACGTTGCTGTGACAACCGTCCTCTTGCTTCTACTCCTTCCGATCATCGGCTATCGGGGCGTTGGCCTGGTCTTTCTCTTCGCTGTTCTCTGTCAATCGCTCGTGACGGGTCGAGGTCCGATCTATCTTGCGGCCTTACTGGGTGCTATTTCGTGGAATTTTTTCTTTATGCCTGCTCGTTTTACGTTCACGGTTGTCGCGCGCGAGGATCAGATCCATCTTGCACTTTTTGTTGCGATGGCCTCTGTGCTGGGGTCTTTGACGAATAAGGTCCGCGTTCGAGAACAGGCCTATCGGGAACGCGAGGCACGTGCGACTTTTCTTTTCGAAGTTTCGAAAGTGTTTTCCGAGCAAAATGAACTCGCGGGTATTCTAGAAAAACTCAAGGAAGTGGTTGCGGCTCAACTGGGTTTCGACGTGGCCTACTATGTGCGCGTCTCTTCCTCTGAAGCGGGCTTTAGCCTTCGTTCGGAGGGGCGTAGCGCTCTCACGAGCCGAGAGATGGGTGTCGCTCACTGGACGCTCACGAATCTCAGACGTGCCGGTCGCGATACGGAAACACTTCCCGAATCCGAAGGCATCTACTTTCCTTTGGTATCGGGGTCCGAAGTCTTCGGGTCGATCGGATTTTTCCCGCACACCAAGGACCGTATCGACTTTACGAAAAAATCCATTTTCGAGGCCGTGACGAGGCAACTTTCTCTTTTCTTAGAAAAGCAGCATTACCTGTCGCTCATTACTGCGACGCGAGCGCTCGAAGAGTCCGCCAAACTTCAAAAATCTCTCTTTAGCTCCATTTCGCATGAGTTCAAGACTCCGCTCACCGCACTGCTCGGTGGGCTGCAAGCAATATCGGATTCTAAGGCTATCGCCGACGACGCGTCGTTGACCTCGATCGCCAAAGATGTTTCGTCATCGGGTGCGCGTCTCACGCATGTCGTCGATGCTCTTTTGGACATGTCTCGGCTCGAGTCGGGAACCCTGGTCGCCAAATCGGAATGGGTTTCGCTCGAGGAGGCGGTCGGATTGGTTTTAGGACGTTTGGAAACCCGACTTACTGAACACGACGTGCTCGTAGCGGGTGTTTCTGAGCTTCCTTTGATCAAGGCCGACTTTGTCCTGGTCGCCGATGTGATTCGCAATGTGATCTCGAACTCTCTTCAATATTCCGATCCTAAAGGAAAGATCGAAATCCACGGATATCAGAATCCTACTCACGTCATCATGGAGCTCAGCGACGAAGGACGTGGAGTCGGAGAAGATTTCGGTGCCAAGATATTTCATCGGTTTTCCCGCGAGAATCCGAATGTTCCTGGCGGATTAGGTTTAGGGCTTTCTATCTGTGAAGGCCTGATGGATGCGATGCAGGCATCAATTTCCGCAGTGAATCGCAAAGACGGGATATCGGGATTTCTCGTGACGTTGAGTTTCCCTAAGACTTCCGAAGGACAGAGTTAAAGATTCGTATGGCTGCTGGAGAAATCAAAATTCTGATCGTCGACGACGAGGTCCAAATTCAAAAGCTTCTGAGTTACGGTCTTTCGGATTCTGGATTTCTGAGCATTGTGGCGGGATCCGGAGAAGAGGCGCTGAGAGTCATAGCGGCCGAAAATCCCGCGTGTGTGTTGCTCGATGTCGGGTTGCCGAAGATGAACGGCATTGAGACCTTGAAAGAAATTCGAGCATTCTCCAAAGTTCCTGTCATTATGCTCACCGTAGAAAATGACGACGAGATCAAAGTGCAGGCCTTGGACTTAGGCGCCGACGACTATGTCACTAAACCCTTCGCGATGCCTGTACTGCGTGCGCGCATCCACGCCGTACTGCGGCGCCACGCAGATCTCGTTCGATCACCGACCAAGATATACTCACACGCTCATCTCAAGGTCGATTTCGTGTTGCATAAGGTCTGGGTGAACGACAAAGAAGTGCATCTTACGGTGACCGAATTCGAGTTGCTCGAGCTCTTTGTCGAAAACCGCGGAAGTGTGCTCACGCACCAAAGTATCCTCGCAAAAATTTGGGGTGATCAAGCGGGCGATCAGATGCATTACCTGCGTGTCTATGTGAACAACCTAAGGCGCAAGATCGAACTCAATCCTTCGATTCCTAAGCTCATCATTACTGAACCAGGTCTTGGTTATCGTTTCGAAGTCTAATATTTCTTAGACTTCGAAGGACGCGAAGGCGGCCCATCGAGGGAAACTTCGCGGGCGCCTTTGACGTAAGGCTGAATCTTCTTGAAGGTGTCACGGTCTTCGGGAGTGATGAACGTGATCGCAGTTCCGGAGCGGCCGGCACGAGCGGTGCGGCCGATGCGATGCAAAAAATCCTCGGTCTTATAAGGAAGGTCGAAATTCACGACGAGCGCAACGTCCGGGACGTCGAGTCCTCGTGCGAGGAGATCGGTCGTTACGAGGACGCGGAACTTTGCATCGCGGAAGTCGCGCACGACACGGCTGCGATGACCCTGGCTCAGTTCGCCGTGGATGAGGTCGACGGATTGTCCGTTCTGTCGAAGATGTTCGCCCACGATTTCAGCGCTCTCCTGGCTGCCTGTAAAGACGATGACCGACCCTTCCATCAATTTCAATTCTTCGATGAGAAGCGCATTCTTTTTTCCTCCGGGAAGAAAAAATACCGTCTGACTAAGCGTCGAAGCCGGAGCGTTGCCACCCTCGCTACGTAACATGACGACGTCTTCGCGCATGAAGATCTCGGCGAGCTGTTGGACGTTTGGATTAAAGGTCGCTGAGAAGAGCATCGTTTGGCGCTCTCCGCGCATCGTGCTTTGGATCTGCTTGAGCTGCCCCGTGAACCCCAGGTCGAGCATACGATCGGCCTCATCGATCACGACAACGGCCACTCCCTGCAAAAGCAGTTTATTTTCGCGGAGGAGATCGTTCATACGCCCCGGCGTAGCGACGATGATTCGAGGCATTTTCCGGAGTTGGCTGTATTGGTTATTGTCCTTTTCGCCGCCGATCACGAGACAGGCTTTGATGGGATCTTCGGAGCAGAGGGTTTCGAAAACGCTAAAGATCTGCGTGGCGACTTCGCGGCTCGGCACGAGGATGAGCGCGCGGCTGGCCGGTTTTTGCTCAAAAGTTTTGAGGATCGAAAGGGCAAAAGCGATGGTTTTTCCCGTGCCAGCCGGAGCGATGGCGATCATGTCACTCCCGCTCATGCTCGTGGGAATGGCTTGAGTCTGGACGGGGGTGGGTAGGCGGATCGACATTTTTTCGAGAGCAGAACTTACGGCCGGGCTGAGGTTCATATCACCGAAATTTTCGAGGCGAAGTTCGGGGTCGCGCAGTTTCACGATTCGTTCTCCACGTGAAGCAGGCGTTCGAAGTAGAGAAGGTGGTTCTCGTTCGGAAGAGCAAAATCTTTTTTGAAAGCGAAGCCCGCTTTCTCCATGGTGCGGACCACGTCTTCGAAAGAGCGAATCCCATTCAGCGGATCTTTTTCCTTGAGCATACGGTCGAGTTCTTCCTGACGTTCCGAAGAAAATTTACCGTCGTATTTGAAGGGACCGTAGAACATCACTTGCGAGCCTTGGCGGAGTCGCCCCCCAAGCATCTTGATCAGGGACTTGGTTTCTTTCCAAGAAATAACGTGCAAAAGCTGCGAAGCGAAAGCCGCGTTGAATTTTTGATTCGGGAACTCGTCTTTACCGACTGTGAACTCCAGAGGTCCATGGACGTTCTGGAGTTTGGCCTCTTTCAAAGTGTTTTTGATGGCCTTCTGACGAAAGGGCACGTCGGAGCAGACCCATTGTAACTGCCGCAGTTCGGATGCGATGTAGACGGCATGATGACCAGAACCGGTGCCGATTTCGAGTATGCGCCAGTGCTCTGCAGGAATTAGCTCCCGAAAAATCTTGAGAAGCTGATCCATGTTGGGACTGTTGGAACTGGGGGGCAGTGGCGCGTCCATAGTTTATGAGTCTAGCCTAAATCGCGGAACTGACCATGTTGACTAAGGACGAAAAAGTCTTCATCCGAGATCGGCGCGATCGTGTAAGGAATATCCCGCAAGGGAGCCGCACTGTGGGATACCTTCACGCGTTTATTGAGCCACTCAAGATCGAACGGCTTCAGGAGAGCGTCCAAACGATTGGAGGCGATCGTCGTGTGAAGTTTCTTGTGCACCTGCGTGCCGAAGCCAACATTGAAACCGGCCATCATGAGGGTCACCCGAATGTAGGTCGAGGCCGTGTAGTTCGTCAGCAGGCAGAGTCGGTTGGGATCGAGCTTTGCGAAAAGCTTGGAGAAATTGTCGAGAGTCCACATTTCCGCGTTGCCCTTGGATGAATAGGGATCGTAAAAAATGGCGTCCGGTGCCCGCAGCGCAAGGTCGCCAATCTCGGTCGAAAAATCGCCGATATGGAGTTTCCAGACGATGTGATTACCGATGCGGACTTCTCCGCGTTCGAGAAGTTCCGCGATCTCTTTTTCGAAGCCGAGCAGATATCCGAGCGCTTGCGCGTTTTCGAGAGCGAATTTCAACGGGCTCAATGTCTTGTCGAAACTCTGGAGGACAACGGGGTAAGGGTGGTTTTCGGGCAGACCCTTTTGGAGGGCACGAAGAGCGGTGAGGGCATTGGCTGCGGCACCCAGCCCCACGTCCCAGATGACGAAATCCTTAGACGCGCGCGCGCGTTCGACGAGCTGCTGCTGCTCAACGTGAAGAATGCGCGCCTCTTCCGACGGGCCGATTCCGGGATGGAAGACTTCCAACGATTCCAGACAGCGGAGGCTCACGATGCCGTTTTCAAGGGGTACCAATTCGAAGCCTTCGGACATGGGTAGGGATCTAGCCTATCTCCGTCGTCAACGGAAGCGAGAGTTCAAAAGCCCGGATGTTTGCGAGGGTGGTTCTTGAGATGGCTTCCACGGCCTCTTTCGTAAAGAAGCCCTGATGGCCCGTGATCAGAACGTTCGGGAAAGTCATGAGCCGCGTAAAAACGTCATCCTGGATGATTTGATTCGAAAAATCCTTGAAGAAGAGTTCGCTTTCTTCTTCGTAAACATCGATCGCGAGCGATCCAAGATGCCCCTTCTTCAACGCTTCGATAACAGCCGCCGTGTCGACAAGGGCTCCGCGACCGGTGTTCACGAGCATCGCTCCGCGGGGCATGAGCGCGAGTCGACGAGCATCGACCAGATGCCGGGTGCCCGGGCTCAACGGGCAGTGAAGAGTAAGGACTGAGGAGCGGCGAAAAATTTCGTCGAGTTCGACCGATTCAAGGCCAAGCTCCCGACATTCGGAACTCATTTCGGGCTCGAAACAAAGAACATGGCACCCGAGTGCTTTGAGGACGCGTGCGACGATCGTTCCGATCTTTCCGCAGCCGACGACGCCTGCCGTTTTTCCGGCCAAGTCGAAGCCCATCAATCCTTCGAGAGAAAAGTTTCCGTCGCGGACGCGGTTGTAAGCGCGTGGGATTTTGCGATTCAGCGCGAGTATCATCGCGACGGCGTATTCCGCAACGGCGTGAGGAGAGTAGGCGGGCACTCGGGCGACTCGAATACCTAAGGTTTTGGCGGCTTTGAGGTCGACATGGTTGAAGCCGGCAGAGCGAAGGGCAACGTAACGTGTCCCTCCCGCAGCGAGAATTTTCAGAACGGGTTCGTCCAGCGTATCGCTTACGAAGGCGCTTACGGCATCGAAGCCTTGGGCAAGGGCCGCCGTCGACGTCGAGAGTTGTGCGGGCAGAAACCTCAGCTCATGGCGAAATTCTCCGTTCAAACGCTTCAAGGATTCTTCTTCGTAGGGTTTAGAACTAAAGACCGCAACTTTCATATCGAAGAACCTCTAAGCGAAACGCTAGCCGCTGCCCTCGGAGAAGTATAGCAAGATCGAGCGTTTGCATTGCAAGCGGCATTTAGGCAATCGATACGCTCTAGCGACGACCTCCGCCGCTACGCCTATTCTTGAAATCAGTAGGGAGAATAGACATGATTCAAAAACCAACGACTCTTAACCATGTCGGAACTTTGAAAGACTTGCGATTCGTCGATAGCGACGAGAGTCTTCTTAACGCCTGCGAGATGATGAAGCTCAGCGATTTGAATCAGATGCCGGTTACGGAGGACGAAGAAATTGTGGGGATGCTAACCGCGTCGGATGTCGCGCGGGCTCTCAATGCATGCAGCGGTCTCGAGTCGACGATCAAGGTGCGCGAGGTTATGACGGTTCCGGTGCGGACTCTTCCTCTGGGGACTTCCCTCATGGACGCCGCGCGGGCGATGATTGATTCCAAAAGTTCAGCCTTAATGTTGACTCATCCCGACGCCAGAGTTGCGGGGATCGTGAGTATCGACGATCTTTTGAAGGCTTTCGTGGCGACTTACAAAGACAAAAAAACGGACGAGTTGGGACACTTCGATTGGCTGTCGCATTTGCCAGTGCGGCAGTTCATCGACGAACTAGCGAATACGGGAATCTAATGATCGGAATGGTAGAGGGGTACGGTGAAGGTATACGTCGTACCTTGTCCCACTTGCGATTTGATCGTGAAGCGCCCCTCATGGGCTTCGATGATCCATTTTGCGATGTACAGCCCAAGGCCAAGATTCTTGCGTGTGGTTTTCACGAGCTGAGAAACTTTGTCGAAAATTTTGAAAGGTTCGTCGACTTGAACGCCCGATCCCGTGTCGGCGACGACGAATTCGATATCGCGACCCATAGAGTAGGCGTCGAGGCTGATTTTCCCTCCGGGACGCGCGTATTTGAAGGAGCTGCGGAAAACGCTCGAGAGGACCTGCATGATGCGGTCATGGTCGATTTTAGCGAAGAGCGTTTCGTCGCCGGGTTCGATCTGAAGGATGACATTTTGCTTCGAAGCCGTGTGAGCAAAAAGCGTTTGGCATTCGCGTAGCAAGTGTGCGACGGACTCTTTGCACGGATTAATCTTAACCTTGTTCGTGCCAGATTTTTCAGTGACGGCAAGGTCCGTAATGAGGCTGTTGATGTTAGCTGCGTTGCGCTGAATAACATTGACGACTTCTAAGATCTCCGCGGAATCGCTTCCGTTCTCATGGAGCTTATCGATGAGAATCTCGAGTCCCATGGAAATCGCCGTGAGAGGATTTCTCAAGTCGTGACTCACGAGTTTAAGAAGCTCGTCGCGCGCCGAAAGTTGAACTTTCGTCTCGAGATGCGCTGTCTCTTCCTCGAGAAGAGCGTCTTGTGCCTTTGGATCGAGTTGGGTGCGAATATGTTGTGAGACCGTCGCATCCGGATCGATAACGTCGCCGCTTCTGAAGAGTTTGTTTTTTTCCATACGCACTCCTTTGAAGCATTCGGTCAATGGGGACCGATGAGACCCGCGATTCGCATTGTTGCGCCCTCTAAAGTATATCGAAGATTTTTCGCATGAACAGTAGGAGCTGCACTTAGAAAACGTCGCTTGCAATGTGGCAAAACCTCTACGTCATCACATTGACGTCATTTTAAAATATTGAAAAAAAAGACACGATCCGAGCCAGAGGCACGGATCGTGTCTTTTTACGGGCAAGA
>JBDSDI010000119.1:0-5787 GCA_039920645.1 Bdellovibrionota bacterium
AGTCCGCCGGCTTTGCCCTTCTCGAGGTAATCGTCGATCGTACCGCGCGCGTAAGGTACGCCTTGGGTTTGGATCATGCCGTGAAGGAAACCTTTGGAGATTGCCATGCGGCGCTTGGAGTTGAGCGGATTGCCGAGGATCGGGAGGGGCTTCGGAGCCTGGTCCATCGCGCTCTTCATCGACGCGCCGAGTTCGAGACCAAGCTGTTGGGAGCTTTTGTTGCCGCCCTTTTGCATGGTGGCAACGGCCTCCTTGAGCTCGCGTACGATGCGTTTCGCGTCCGCAGGGCTGCGTCCGTTCGACTTCAGGACGTAATTTAAAAGCGCCGCAGTTTCCATGGGGTCGAGCTTTGAGTCGGTAAAGTAGCTGCCTACTGCCTCGTCACTGGAAGAGCTGTAGCGCACGTACAGATCCTGCTCGAGAACCTGCGGAAGATTCTGTACGAACTGGATCATGAGAGAATCGACACTGCGTTTGGAGACGATCTGTCCGAGGTTCGAGAAAGCGCCTTCGATATCCAGCGTGAAAAGGTTGCTCGTAAAGCGCGTGGTTTGAGCGAGCGTGTCGACGACCGAAACGCCGATGTCACCGATGAGATTCAGAGCGCCGCGCGCGGGGTTCATGTCTCTCGGAGATCTCGAGACGACAGGACCGGTCATGAAAGCGGGGCTTCGGGCGGTGGTCGTTTCGGCCATGAGTGACAGGGGAGCCACCAGGACAACAAAAGACAAACGCCGAGTCCAAGACATCCCCTGATTCTACCTCTAAGGCCACGTCGCCGGGTTAATATTGGTAGGGCTTCGTGTTAAGGTTTCATGAAGCCTGTTGTATTAAGATTTGTTGAGCACGCGGTCCTCCGAGGTATTCTTGCGTTTCAACTCGAGCCCCATGATATTCTTCGGCTATGGGAAGATTCCTATCGCAAGGCTACTTTCAAAAGTACCTTCGACTTCTTGCACCTCTCATTGCGTGGAACATTTCTTCCTCGTTCGCCGAAAGTGTCACAACTCCTACTGAGGCTCTTACCTCGCGAGCACCCGATCTTTCCGAACTTATTCAGTGGGAACAAACGGTAAACGATAAAATTGAAAACACAGGTGAGTTTGCCAGCATTCGAAAAGCGAAACTTCCGAAAGACTATCGACCGGAGAGCCAAAAAGTATTCCCACTTTGGATTGTCGAAGTACCTGAAGCAAGAGTTCAACTTTTTCAAACTGGCCCTACACCTCAAGACCGCGTGTTCGTAGATCGTGACGGAAAGCGCTTCGTTAAGTTCTACGTTCATCCTCATTCCGAAAAACTTTTCCGCAAATATTTACCCGATGCCAAATGGACTTCAGGTCTTCAAGCCGCCGCGACGTCTTCTTATCGATCGCTGTTAACTTGGGATCCGGCCTATCCCCGTCGACGTCCGTTCGGAGTGAAGGTGAGTCTCGACGCCCATATCGGGCAAGTCTGGCGTGTCCTCAAGAAAGACCAGATCGAGACAAGTGCATCGATGTCAGCCTGGCTCAATTCCATAGATCGTGAAGCCTGGGGAAAACGCGGCGCTCTGTTTATGGATGAACCCGTGAATGCCTATTTAAAAGGTCCTAATCTGGGATTCTCATTCCGCGAATATCCTGTGCCCCCGATGGGCCGGCACTTCGTTCCACTCTTTTCTTACTATTCCAAACGGGGAAAAAAAGAACCCTTGATTGTCGAAGCCCTCCGCAAATCCGGCGAAGATACGCGTACGTGGGTTGATAGGAACATCATCGAACCACAAACCCGCCATTACACGCGCATGCTTATTGAGGAAGGCGTTGCCGGTGTGCCCCATGAACAGAACGTCATTATTGAGGTCGGCAACGAAGGCCAGCCCACGGGTCGATTCATGTACCGCGATCTCGGCGGTTTTTCTGTAGATGCAAAAATGCGCGCTGCCGCCCACAAAGATCTTTCCTTCATTCCCAAAGAAGTCGACCTCGATTCTGTACTCCTCAAAGGTTCTGGTCTGCAGGGCGCTCGCGATTACCTGATCAACTCGAACTTTTACGCGATGAGAAAAAGTTTAGAAAAAGATTTTCCAGAGATTACGGAAAAATGGGTTGAAGGACGTTTTTTAGAACATATCCGAGCGAATGCTCCGGAGCTTAAAATCAAAGAGGGCGCAAAAATTCGAGAATTGATCGCAGGTTTTAGGCAAAGGTTAAAAAAAGCAGAGTGCCCACAGATATTCTCCGCCTGGAACAATTCTGGAGCACTGCAATGAAAAATTTGCTGATTGTTATCGTTGTCATGCTTCTCGGTCGTAGCGTATTCGCTTCCAAAAAGTGCGAAGAGATTTTCGGTTCCCTCGGAAAGCCCACAAAACTATCGGCTCTCGCCAAAAAAGCTCTCCCTCCCGCAGACCAAGCACGGTTACAAAACCTAATTGATGGTCCCCGGGTCTACGATCTATCGAGGAACGAGGTTAAAGAAATTTCAGGCATCTTGCGCGCCGCCTATCCTCGATTTGCCGAAGACCCGAAGCTCCTCTTCTCGATGATTTACAATATTCCCAAAAATCTTCCCCACTCGGCTTGGAACAAAGGTGTTCTTTACGAACCTGGCTACTCATTTATTCTCGATGTCGTCGCGGAACGTCCCATAAAAATTCCACCCGGAACTTTTAGCAAAACAGAGTCGCAGGGATTTTTAAAACTTCTTCTGAAAGATTTATCCAATCCTCAAACGGGGGGTTACCTTAACGCTCCTAATAACTACTTCCTGCCAGTTCACAATGGAAAGGTTGTCTACAAAGAGTACGTGCACGCACTACTCGATGCTCACCTGCCCAACCTGAGCGTCGAGGAACGTGCCACGTGGCTGAAAAAACTTGAAACGGTCTATGAAACGAGATCTACCACTTCGGGCCCTACGCCCGGTCATGAGACGAAGTTCTTTTTCGGGGCCTTAAGAGATCGCTACGGGATACCTAGCGATCCCATCATGGATCTTGCATCAGTTGGGATAGAGCAAGATATCGTTTTTCGTTCGAGCGTTGAGTTTCCCGGAGCCACTAAAGGAATATACGGATGGGGAAAATCCTTCCATTGGACGACATTTCCCGCGCTTCAGAAAAGTCCGATCGAATTCGAAACGAAATCGGGTGATCGCCTGCAAAAGTATAGAATTCGAGTCGAGCGGAACGACGCCAGAGTTGATTGGCTCAATCCTAAGTCCGAGACAGGTCCGAATTATAAAATTATGGCTACCGACGGCGTCCAAAAAGGACTCGTCATAACTGACAATGGATTCCCAAAGGCGGACTCTGCAGAGACCTTGGGTGAATATATTGCTTTTTTCAAAGAAAAAGGATTCAAGTTTAGCGATAAGCCCGTAGAAAATTTCTCAAAATATTTAGAAGAAGAAGTTTCAAGTGGCCGCATGGACTATCTCATTCGGGAGGGACACAACTCGATGGCTACTTTTTCTCTATACAATAAAGGGACGCTCCGTATCGGTCGCAAACCCGGAAATCCAGCACAAGAGATCGTCGTATTCATGCCCAACAATAAAGCCTCACACCTGAAGAATTTCTCGTGGCCTTCCATGGGAGAATGGCTCGACAAACGCGGCAAAGGCAAGCCCCTCTACTTCGTGGATACAAAATGTAGTTCAGCCAATTCAATCTGCAACGTCCTCCCACAAGTAAAAAACGCCAATTTGCAATTCATTGCACCCCTGAACACTGCCACCACTTTTATCAATCATCCCACAAGTCCCCTCCGATCCCTAACCGAAGGCCTGATCGAAAGAAAACCTTACGCCGTCATGGACTCCAAAATCACCGCTGCCAAGAAAAAATCAAAAATACATGCTCAGAAAAACGGCGAATCCTACGACTTCGAAGAAGATAATTATATCTATCCTTCAAGTCCGGACTACAAATCCGACATTCAGAAGTTAAAAGAACATGCAGCTAGCGGGGGGACCTTCATCGTTGAAAAGAAAGATGAAAATGGAGTCTTCCAAACGCTTGAGAGCGAGGATTTTTCGTCAGTTTTTGGTCAGTGAAGAGGATCGATCTCGAAAGAGACTTCTCGTTCTCCGCTCTCTGTCATCTCAAAACCGAGACGCACTCGCGACGTGAAACCAAGCAGCTTTTTTAGAGACGGTCGTTCCTCGAGATAGCTTAAAAAAAGCTCGGGCCATTCGACGAACCAGAAGCTCGCGTCGAGATAGTTCTCGAGGCCCAGACGATCGAAGTCTTGGACGTCTTCGATACGATAGCAATCCATATGCAGGCAAAGACCTTGTGACGCTACATCGTGCTCGATAAGTTTAAGGAAGGTGGGGCTTTGGACCTTGGACGCGGGATAGCCCCACCCTTCGAAAAGTTCTTTCACGAAGGTGGTTTTACCCACGCCGAGATCGCCTTCCAGTAGCACCAAAACGGGACGCTTCCAGGCGTGTTCGCGAAAGCGTCGGGTCAGATCCTTGAAATGTTTGTCGGCCATCTTGCCCTTAGGTTTCGAGGTTGCTACTGATCACGTCGCAGAGATTCTTGGCCATCGATTCAATCGCGGCGAGATCTTCGCCCTCAATCATCACGCGGCACAGAGGCTCAGTACCGGAGTAACGCACGAGTAGACGACCGCGATCACCGAGTTTCGCTTCGACTTCGCGAATGCTCTTAAGGATCGCGGGGACTTCCTCGAGAGGGCGTTTGCGTTTGACGGTGACGTTTCTCAGAACCTGCGGGAAGGTCTTCATGACATTTCGAAGTTCCGAAAGAGCTTTGCTTTTGCGCTTCATCACCGCGAGGACGCGGAGCGCGGCGACAACGCCGTCTCCGGTGTTCGACGAGTCGAGAAAGACGATGTGGCCCGACTGTTCGCCACCGAGATTGAAGCCCTCTTTGCGCATGCGATCGACGACGAAGCGGTCGCCTACTTGCGCGCGCTCGAGCACGATACCGTGTTTTTTGAGCGCGATCTCGAGCCCCATGTTGCTCATTGGCGTAGCGACGAGCGTGTTTTTCAGGAGTCGACCTTGTTCGTTGAGATCGATGGCAAGAATGGCCATCACCTGGTCGCCATCGACGATTTCAGCTTGGTCATCGGCAAGGATCACACGATCTGCGTCGCCATCGAGCGCAATGCCGATATCGGCACGGTAGGTCTTCACGGCTTCGAGCATGTTCTTCGGATGCAGGGCACCCACATCTTTGTTGATGTTGATGCCATTGGGTTCATCGCCAAGCACGATCACTTCGGCGCCGAGTTCTTCGAAAATCACCGGAGCGACTTTGTAGGCGGCACCGTTCGCGCAGTCGAGAACGATGCGCATGCCTTTCAGATCGAGTTCCGAGGGGAACGAGTTCTTACATTGGACGACATAGCGTCCTTGAGCGTCGTCGATGCGTTTTGCGCGACCGAGAGCGGCGCCCGTCGGTAAGGAATCCGAAAGATCCTTGGAAAGTACGAGCGCTTCGATTTCCGCCTCAACTTCGTCGGGTAATTTGAAGCCGTCGAATCCGAAAATCTTGATGCCGTTGTATTCGTAAGTGTTATGTGAGGCGCTCACCATAATGCCCGCATCGGCGCGCATGCTTTGGGTGAGGAACGCCACGCCCGGAGTCGGAATCGGTCCCACGAGAAGCGCCTGGGCTCCCATGCTCGTGATGCCTGCAGCGAGAGCCTGTTCGATCATGTAAGAACTGCGGCGCGTATCCTTGCCGATAAGCACGATCGAACGTTTGTCGACGCGAGCGGATTTTCCCTTGTAGTAATAAGCAACCGCGCGACCAACTTGCAATGC
>JBDSDI010000120.1:0-27157 GCA_039920645.1 Bdellovibrionota bacterium
TCTTCTTGAAGATGGCCGAGGCTCTGGCCGTCTCCGGAGAACGCGAAGGTCTCTCGCCAGATTTCGTACGTCACGCGCTCGCCCAAGTTCTTGTCGGCGCGGGTCAACTTTTAGCAGCAGACTCCGCGTCGGCCGCCGAGCGGATCGCTCAAATCGCAACACCCGGCGGAGTCACGGCTGAAGGACTGGCTCGCCTTGAAAGCGCGGGCTTGAGGCAAACAACGTTATCGGCCTTCGAAAACTCATTGGCGAAGTGCCGTAGTCTCACGCTATAGTTCCAACATGAGCACATCAAACCAAGAAACTGCGATCATTGCGGGCGGATGTTTTTGGGGCATGGAAGACCTCATCCGAAAAATTCCCGGAGTGCTCGATACTGAAGTCGGTTACACCGGTGGCGCACTCGAGAATCCGACTTACAATCACGTAAAAACCGGCACGACGAATCATGCCGAGTCGCTCAAGATTGTTTTCGACCCGAGCAAAGTCGCCTACGCGACGCTTATCGATTTCTTTTTTAAGATGCACGATCCCACGACCCTGAACCGTCAGGGCAACGACGTCGGAACGCAGTACCGGTCCGCGATTTTTTACACGTCGGACGAACAGAAAAAAATTGCCCATCAGAAAAAACTCGAATGGGACGCTTCCAAGAAATGGAAAAAACCACTGGTAACCTCGATTGAATCCGCTACGAAGTTTTATAAAGCTGAGGACTATCACCAGGATTACCTGATGAAAAATCCCGGGGGCTACACCTGTCACTATTTACGTGAATTCTAGAAACGGCAGCCAGGGATCTTGTCCGAAGTAGCGGGAGCCGCCTCGAAGCGTCTGCCTTGATCGATAAATGCGGTCGCGGATTTCAGGAGCGAGCTGAGCCAGTATTTGTTTTCGTCGGGGTGATCAAAACGCGAAAGTAGCGAATGGTTCGCGCCCTCGGGATAGAAACACGCGGACGCGTCGCTTGAAGATTTTCCGATACCGAGTTTTTTTGCCGTTCTGCGTATCCAGGACGTGGATGCGGCCCCATCCTCTTCGACACCGATGATTTGAATTTTCGTGGAAACGCTATGTGATTTATTGGAAACTTTCTTTCCGTAGGCCTGAACGGTCGAGAGTTGATGAAGTTTGAAACTGCAGTCCCCGCCACGACCACGCTTCATCTCGTCGAGACAAACGGGTCCCCACGCGATGCGATGATTGTCTGTGAGTGGCACCCGACCCAAGACGGGAAGGCCGAAAGTGCGGAGGAAATTGTCGTTGGCCGCGAAGAATGGCGAAATCAGGAGCGCGCGATCAAAATCCGCGGGCGCCTTCAGCACCGCATCGAGAGCGACGGCCCCCCCCACCGAAAGTCCGACGACCGTCGTGGGCAACGAATCGGCCCGGGCCAGTGCAACGACATCGTTCGCGAGAGCATCATAGGGTGCGATGAGGCCGTGACCGGGAAAGGAATCGGAATCGTCGATACCTCCGGCCCGCTTCACTCTACCGTGTCCCGGAAGCAGCAACAGATAAGAAATCCAGCCCTCAGCTGCGAGACGTTCACTGAGTTCGAAATACTGCTGAGGACATGCCGTAAATCCGTGGATCATAATGACCTTGCCGCGAATTGCGACGCCATGAGGGGGAACGATTCGACGAGGGACGCACGGCTCTTGAAGTTTGGAGACCGCAACGCGCGAGATGATTCCGTTCCATACGGTGTTCGGAGCGACTTCACTCTGAGGTTCGCGGAAAGGAAAAGAGTGGTGCGCACACGACGAAAGACCGAAGCCAGCGCCCAAGAGAATGAAAAGCCTTTTTCTCATTAGGCTCTTATCGGCCAAAAAAGCTACCCGCTTGACCCTCTTGCCGCTGTGCCTTATCACTATAAATGTCCAGTACATGCGCGCCCGTAGCTCAGATGGATAGAGCGTCAGCCTCCGAAGCTGAAGGTCGTGGGTTCGAGTCTCGCCGGGCGCACCAATTTTTTCGTTTCGTCTTTGACGATCCGCTTAATCAAAGGAGTGTTCATGCGACCATTCAAAAATAGCACCCGCTCTTCTGTAGATCACAAAAATTCGACCCCACACTCCTCTTTACTCCAGATCGAACGAGAATTTGAGGTCTCGATAAGTCGGCTTTTTGAAGCTTTCAAAACTTCCGAAGCACTCAAGGTTTGGTGGTGGCCTCAAGGCCTCCATGCGGACCTCATTGACATTGATTTTCGCAAGGGTGGTCGCTACTTCATCAACATGAAAGGTCACGATCAAGCGGGAGGCGGAATGACTGGAATCTTCGAGGACATTATCGAAAACGAATGTATCGTTATGACGGATCAATTTTCCGATAAAAATGGCCACGCGATTTCTGCGCAAGAAGCGAAAATGCCTGGGACGTGGCCCGAAATAATTTATATAACGTTCGACTTTGAGTCCGTTAGCGAAAATAAGAGTCGCTTTCTTCTTTCTCAAGAAGGCATTCCAAATGCTATGCAGAAAGACTGCATTCAAGGGTGGACCGAATCTTTCGACAAACTCGAAACGAGTTTGGCTGGACGCAAGCGTAATGAATGAAAGTCTGAACTTAATCTCTCGACCTTCAATTTAAGACAGATCACGCCAATGAATACCGGATAGTCAAAAACCAGTTCCTGTTTACGGAACTGATCCTGCCCGTTATTTCAACAAGCGGCAGGACTGGCCGATCGCGCGACAGCGAGCAAGTGTGTCTTGATCCGCTTTGGCTTGTGTCGAACCTTGTCCGCGGACGGTGAAGCCTGACGAGTTCGCATGACTGTCACTTCGAAGACCACTCGCGAGTGCGGAATAAGCTCCTAGGTAACGAGCAGGTGCCGGACGGAGCGGAGGACGAGGGGAATCGGCTTGTGCCAGTCCGCCTACCAGTAAAGTTCCAAAAACGGCGAATGTTTTAAATGCTGATGTCATAAAACCTCCTTAAGGTCATCAATCCACAAGCAGGAATCATTCCAACCCTATTTGCCCCCACTCTTGGTGAACGCGCTCTCCCAATTCGTTACTGAGAGTTATTTTTGGTTGCCGTTAAAAATATTCTTTTAAAAAAATCTTATATCGAAACATGAAATTTAACGTTTGATTGAGAAGTGTGTTTTAGGATTTGGGTGTTGTGGCGAATAGGTTTAAAGTGCTCACGTGAACGAAAATCTACTTCGTGAAGCCGTATTCCTCTTGGTGCGTTTTACCGAGGCCGGAGCAGCTTTAGTCATATTCTCCGGTGCGTTGATTAGTTTTTGTCTTTTCCTTTATCGTGGATTATTTTTGCGCAAACCCGAGTCTTTCGTCGATGTTCGGCTCGTATTGGGTCGCTTCCTCGCATTGGGACTTGAGTTCCAGCTAGCTTCTGATCTCCTGCGGACTTCCGTGGCTCCGACATTCGAAGAAATTGGGAAACTCGCGGCCGTGGCGGCAATTAGAACGGCTTTAAACTTCTTCCTGAGTCGAGAAATACGAACTGAACGAACAGAAGCCAAGGCAGGCGAGATGGAATCTCGTGATTAATCATGTCCTGGTCCTTTGTTGTTCCGGTTTTGGTATTTTAGTATTCGTTAGCTCTCTTTTTAGACTAAGCGCTTTTTCGTCAGCTGTGATTCTGGCTTTGGATTTTTGGACGGCAGGAGGTCTCATTCACTTAGCCGGGATTCCAAGTTGGTCCTCGATTTTAGTCGCCGTTGCTCTGATTCTTATTCGAAAAACTGCAACTTTTTCGTTAGGCATCTAAAAAAATACTCGAGTCACCCTGCGGCCGCCGCAACTCGTCTCTGAGGGCGTCAAAAGACCGCTGCTTTGATGCGTCGAAATGCCGTTCCGAGACATGTTAAATTGAGAGCGATGAGACTTCGCCTTTTCGCATTCGTATTTCTCGCATTTGGAACTGCAGTTTCGGCCGAAGAGATGAACCCACAAGTTCTCGCGCAACGGGCGCTCATCTGGGTTGACACCGCAAACTGGACTGAAGCCTCACTGGACGCCAAAGCACTCTCGTGCGCGATGATTGCTCGCTATAAGACCCTTCTCTACGTCGACTGTGTTGGCGCTTCGGGTCCGAGGCTTTTGCGTTCGCTCGCTTCAGCGAGTGGCGTGCGCGCCGTTGCTCGCGACTACGAAATCTTTCCCATGCAGCAGCACGAAACTCCCAAAAGCCCTTACTTTCCAAAATCCAGCGGCTTCAGTGATCTCGACGACACCGGTGTTTGTCGCATCACCGAGACCTGCCCCGACGGTCGGGCAAAGTTTTGGGCTCAGGAACGACTCGATGCCGATCTCATGTTCAAAGCGATCTCTACAATCGGACTCGCGAAAGGTCACACCAAAGTAGCGGTCGTTGATTCTGGATTCGACATGATCCAAGCGCGCACGCTCATCGACGATTCGCTCGTCAGCGTCGCCAAAGGTTGGGACGGAGCTGGAGATCCGAATCGTGACGAGCTTGGTCACGGCACCGCTGTCGCAGGACTCATCGGCGGCAAAGACGGCGTGGGTCTCGCGCCCGATGCGAAGCTCACCGTATACCGCGTCTCCGAAAGCAACTCGTCCGGTAGCGCCACTTCCTCGTCGCTCATGATGAGCGTGATGAAAGCTTGCGACGAAGGCAACGAGGTCATCAACTTGAGTTGGGGCGGAGACTTCGACGAGAACGCCATCTTCGAGGATGAAGCGGCCAATAAGAAGTTCTACGACGAACTTGCCGCCAAAGGTTGTCTCGTCGTCAAAGCAGCGGGCAATGCCGCTCGCCGTATCGATCGAAAGAGCATGAACCCCGACGATTCTCTTCTTCGAGTCGAAGCGACTGAACCGAGCGGTAAGCTTGCGAGTTTCTCTTCGAACGGCGAAGTTTCCGCTCCCGGTGCCGGAGTCTTCTCGCTTCATAGCTCGCAGAGTCCCGCTGTTTCATCCGATGCCGTCTGCGGCGTACAAAAAGGCGCGTTCATCAACGGCACGAGCTTCGCCGCTCCCCTCACCGCAGCAGTTGCGACGGAAACACTTGGCGTTCTGAAAAAGAGCCCCGAATTCTTCAAACTCTCTGGTGCCCAGCGCGTCGCCACGCTCAACCGCGTTCTTCAAGCGGCAAACGTGGGTGGAGGCCTGAACGGACTTCGCGCGGTGCTGATCGCCAATATGCTGCGTCTGGCTCCCGGTGCCCTTCCCGCAGCTAAGCCCGACGCGCTCAACGCAAGCTTCGACAAAGTCGCAATCAACTACTGTGCAGCGCCTCGGACCACATGTACTTTGGCCGCTTCCTGTCAGAAGAAGCGCGAGTGCAGTCTCGAATCCCGCAAGTATCTCGCACTCTGCATGCCTCCGAAGGACGAGATCATTAAAGATCTCTTCCGACTCGCGGACAATTCGAAGTCCACCGAACTCGCCTTGGGGCTCCTGAGTCACGAGAAAGTTTTTTCGGAACGAGAATCAGTCGCGACCAAACGTCGTATTTGGCAGAACCTGAACGACCAATGGTCCGCAGCTGGACGCGGCGACGTTTCCAGAGCCATGTCTTTTGACCAAGCCCTGCAAGTGCTTCCCTCCCTTGCGGCGGATCGCTCGCGGATAGGACTCGAGTCCGACGGGGATATCGCTCTCGGAAATTTCCTCAAGAGTGGACAGTTGATGGGACGTCTTTCGCGCGATATCAAGGCCGATTCCACGACCGATCTCAACCGCGTGATCGGCACCCTCGAAGAGGCAGCGACTTCGATGGGCGCGACGAATTTTGTGGCGCTCATCAAAGAGGCGGTCGAGAAGAATACGAAGCCAAATACCTCCACCAAGAAAATATCCACTCCGGCTTTTTCGAGCATGAGCCGACTTCTAGATGCGCTCATCACGAATCCGAAGTTCGCCGGATCCAAAGACGAACTTATGAAACTCGAACGCAACCTTCTCATAAGTGCCGACGCCGCGGGCCTTTCGGATAGCACCACGGAAAATTCCTATTTCGACGGGCCCTACTCCCGCAATGCTGATCTGTTGAATGAAAAAATCCACCACGTGCTCTCCGCCACGACTCCGCTGGACCTCGATTCCTCGAGCCTCCTCTACCTTGCGCGCAAACCCGAACTCGTTCCCGAAGCGTCGCGCGCGGAATTCGATCTCAAGGTCATGGACGCTTATCGCAAGCAACTCGCCGAACCCAAAACGGTGATGACCGGTGTCGCAAGCGCGACGTCCCAGAACTCTCTCGATAATTTCCAAGCGGAATTAAAAAAACTTACTCCGGAATCCCAGAAGTCCGCACGCGAGAGCTATTGGAAGAACTTCGAGGGGGCGCAAAATCTGAAGCAACTCGCGGTCTCGATACCCAAGAGAAATTCGTATTTCTCTGACTACAGCTACGCAACTCTCCAAAAATCTCCCCTCTTCTCGGGAGACGTCATACATGCACAAAGCCGAAAAATCGCCACGCGTATCGTCGAGTCGCCAAGCGAGTGGCAAGGTTTGGGTGTCTCAAAAGCAAACGTTCTCTATCAGAGCGTTCCGCTGCTTCTGAGAAAAGAGACCGACAAGCTGCTCATTCCCCAATTGGGCGTTACGATCATCGATACGCTGCTTAAGAACGCTGCAGTAGCGAAGTGGGGATATTTCGAGGGGGTCGCCGTCGGCCAAGACTCCAGCGCGCTCCGCTATCTCCTGGAAAATAAGTCCATACGCGCTTTGCTCAAGGCGGATCCGAAGTTCATGAACGCTTTGACTCGCACCAAGGACGACATGATGAAGCGAAGCGATCGGTATTCTACGGAGGCAACGACGCTCAAACCTTCGTTCGAAGAATTCGAAAAACCTTAAGTCGCAGACGCCCCGCATAGACAACGCCCTCACCTCGCCTTAGAAAAGAGACCATGCGCTTTGGTCTCTTGCTCGGTGTCCTCTCCCCTCTCGCTCTTTTCGGCGCCTGCGCCCATCATGCACGCGACATCGCATCCATTCCAGGTTGGATCGTGATCGCGCACCGCTCGGCTTCCGGTTACCTTCCCGAGCACACCCTTGTCGGCGTCGCCATGGCCGCTGGGTGGGGCGTGGATTTCGTCGAGCCCGACGTGGTGCTCACGCGCGACTCCATTCCCGTCGTTCTCCATGATATCCAGCTCGAAACAAGTACCGACGTCGCGAAGAAATTCCCTTTCCGCAACCGCGCCGATGGACACTACTACGTCAGCGATTTTCGACTGAAAGAAATCAAACTGCTTCACGTCATGGAGCGCGGCAAAGACGACAAGCCTGACGAGGCCGCCTTTCCCAACCGATTCCCTAGAACCCTCAACCGCAGCTCTTTTGAAATTCCGACGTTTGAAGAATACCTGGAATTTGTAGAAGGCATCCGCCATTCCACTCACCGGGTTCTCGGAGTATTTCCGGAGATCAAGCACTCCGAGATTTACGCGAAGTCTGGACAAGACATTGTAAAGATCGTCTATGAGATGCTGGCGCGTTTTGGTTACGAGAAGAAACCCAACCTCGCATTTATTCAGTCTTTCAATCCCAAAGATCTTCAGCGGCTCAAGAACGAAATGGAAACCAAAATTCCACTCGTACAATTGATCGGAAAAAACTCGTGGAAAGAGTCTTCAGCCGACTACGACACCATGATCACACCCGAAGGACTGCGCGCTATCTCTCGCTATGCGGCCACCGTTTCGCCTAGCCTTGATCAACTTTTTAGTTTCGATGCCGCCAGCAAACATTTGATCGTCAATAGCTTCGTCGCCGATGCGCACGCCGCCGGGCTCAAGGTCGTTCCCTACACGCACCGACAGGATCCGCTTCCCGCTCCTTTCAAAGACAATGATCAGTTCTTTTCGGTGCTGAAAAATGAAGCCCACATCGACGGACTTTTCAGCGATTTCGCCGATGAGGTCCTCATTTGGGAAGGCCGTCTCAAGCGCTCAAAGGACTCAATATTTTGATTACCAGGTGGCTGGCGGATCGCTGGCGGGGAAAGATTCCCAACTCGACTCATCGGTAGCATCCCATCGACGATCGTGCCTTTCGGGGTGCTTGGCAGGATCGAAAAAGGGCATTTTTTTGTGAGGAATCGGGGTCGCGCTGAGCGCTTTGTAGACGCCATAACCGATGGCACCCAAGATAAATGCAGCAAATAATTTCATAAAACCTCCGCTTAAAATCCTTGAACTCAAGAGGCTTTTTGCCCCCATCGTGCAGGTCTCAAGGTCTAATATTGCAAGGAGTATTCCCAGTTGGGATCAGCCCTCGACGAACGCCAGCTCACAGGCTTTACTTGCCGTCATGCTATTAAAAACCCTTGGGGTCATTTCGACCCTCGTTATCCTGCTTCTTGCGGTCGCTTCCTTCCAGAAGACGGACTTTACAATTTCACGCTCCCTCGTGATCAATGCGCCAACGACGGCGATCCATGCGCAGATCAACGACTTCCATGCCTGGCAGGCCTGGTCGCCCTGGGCCCAGATGGATACAAAGATGCTCACCAGATTCGACGGCCCCCCCTCCGGCCAGGGAGCGAGTTACTACTGGAAAGGCAACAGCAAAGTCGGCGAGGGCACGATGACGATCGTGTCGAGCGCGCCCGAACTCATCGTGATGAATCTCGATTTCAAAAAGCCCATGAAGGCCACCAATATTGCAGAATTCCGCCTGTCTTCTGAAGGACAAGGAACTCTCGTAACCTGGACCATGACGGGCAAGAACGGACTTCTCTCGAAGACCATTGGTCTCTTTCTCAATATGGATAAGCTCGTCGGATCCGACTTTGAAAAAGGTTTAGCTCAGTTGAAACTCATCAGCGAAGTCCCCGCGAAATCCAGCGGGAACTGAAACGCTTCGAAGCATGCAGGGATCTATGAAGCTCAAAATTTTTGTAACCCTCGTCGTTGTTTTCGCTCTTGGGATTTACGTCGCGCGCAGAGTCCCTACTACGGTCCACGTTGAACACACCTTCAACGCTCCCGTCGCTAAAGTCTGGGCGGTCTGGACCGATCCTGAGGCTATGAAACAGTGGTGGAGTCCTACGGATTACACCGCGCCTGTGATCAGGAGCAATTTACAAGTCGGAGGACGTTTCCTTTACGCGATGAAATCCCCCAAAGGCGAAATGTCGTGGAACGCCGGAACCTACACCGAAATCGTGCCTCTTCAAAAGATCGTATCGACGATGTCCTTCTCCGATGAAAACGGCCGCGCGATGACCGGTGCGGAAATCAAAATTCCCGGCGTCTGGCCCGACAGCATTGGTGTCGTCGTCGAGTTCAAGGATCTCGGCGCCAAAACGTTAGTCTCCGTCACCGAAACGGGAATACCCGCGATCATGAAGCTTTTTGCCTCGATGGGTTGGACTCAGCAGTTCGAAAAATTCGAGAAGCTACTTTAAGCGGCTTTGTCTTCGGCCGGACCGTCGTCGTTAAAGAGGGGCTCGAAACTGTCGGGATCCGCGGCGTCGAAGCAGCGCTGATAACCCGATGGAACTTTTCCCTTCAAGAAATCGTCCATCTGGACATAAGGATAGAGCTCCCCGTAGTGCTTCACCTCGGAGCCATTGACGCGTTTCATAACGTGCCAGGGCCTGAGATAAGAAGCGCGTTTGATGCCCATCGCACTCAACATGTGCGCAAGACTCGAAAGCGTTTCGTGGTGGAAGTTCGCAACGCGTTTGCGTTTGTCAGGCACAACGAGTCCGGCGACCAGCCCCGGATCTTGAGTCGCGACTCCCGTCGGACAACGGTTGGTGTTGCACTGAAGAGCCTGAATACAACCTAGAGCGAGGAGCATCCCGCGCGCCGAGTAGACGACATCCGCTCCGAGAGCCAAACGTTTGAGGATCTCGAAAGACGTGGTGACCTTACCGGAGGTGAAGAGTTTCACGTCGGAGCGCAGACCGAAACCGAGCAGGCAGTGATGAACGAAAACGAGCGCGTCGACGCCGGGATAGCCGACGTAGTTCGAGAACTCGAGCGGCGCCGCACCGGTTCCGCCTTCGCCGCCATCGATCGAGATGTAATCGGGGCGAATGCCCGTCTTTTTCATCGCCTTGCAAAGCGCCATGAACTCGCGACGTTTGCCGAGACAAAGTTTGATGCCGACAGGTTTGCCGCCGCTGAGCTTGCGCAGGCGAGCCACGAACTCGAGCATACCGACTGGGGTCGAGAACTCGGAATGGGCGGGTGGCGAAACGACGTCCTTACCCATGGGTACGTTGCGGATCTCGGAAATTTCGCGTGTAACTTTTTTCGCGGGCAATATCCCGCCGTGAGAAGGCTTCGCGCCCTGCGAGAGTTTCAGTTCGATCATTTTAATTTGGGGAGTCATCGCATTTTTCTCGAAGAGGGCGGCCGAGAAGCTTCCGTCTTCATTGCGACAGCTGAAATATCCCGTTCCGATCTGCCAAATAAGATCACCACCGTGCTGCAGATGGTACTGGCTGAGCCCCCCTTCGCCGGTGTTGTGAGCGAATTTTCCGTCGAGTGCCGCACCGTTGAGCGCAAGGATCGCATTTTGACTGAGGGAGCCGTAGCTCATCGCCGAAATATTGAAGATGCTCGCGCTATAGGGCGCCGAGCACTGAGGTCCACCGATCGTCGTGCGCAGATCTGCGACTTTGAGAGTCGATGGCGAGAGAGAATGCGTGACCCACTCGTAACCATCGGCGTAGACGTCGTGCTGAGTTCCGAACGGAACACTATCGACATCGCCCTTCGCGCGCTGATAAACGACCGAGCGTTGTTCGCGACTAAAAGGAACACCGTCGGTATTTGATTCGACGAAATACTGATTCACCTTCGGGCGCAGAGACTCAGCCCAGTAGCGCATCCTGCCGATCACGGGAAAGTTCCTCCGAAGCGCATGCGCGTTCTGGAAGTAATCGATGTAACCCATCACCAGCAGTGGGCCGACAAAGGCGAAGCTCCAGAATATCCCGGGGCTTACGAAAATTCCCACTAGAACGAGTACGGCCGTCAGGGACACGGAACTCCAAATAAATAGCTTTCTCATCAACTTCGTTTTCGGAGTTTTTCAGGTAGCTATTGAGGTTGATCGTCATCAAAGCTTTGACGACTGGTCAAAAGACTCACTTTGAAGCCGCATTGCCAACCAAGCCTCCGATATTTAAATCGTGGCGATATAGTCTTCGAGCTTATCGAAGGATCCGGTCCAACCTTGGGTCATGCCCGCGCGTTCTTTCACAAATGTCGCGATCTCCTCGACCGAAGCCTTGCCGTAGACTTCCCACGTGATGGTCACGCGCGTCTGCTGCGGACCCTCTTCCGCAAACGCGATCGTGGTGAGCATGGTCTCCGGCCATGTCGGGGCAAAGGGATGACGAGAGATTTTCTCATCCTTGTCACAAAAGACCTGAGTATACACGAGACGATCGGGTTTCTTGATTTCCAGGTAGTTCGTGCGGCCGTACATCGTGATGTCCTTGCCGTTCGTCATTTTGTAGAAAGTACTGCCGCCGACTTTGATATCGGCGCGGATAAATTCCATCTGCATGCCCGTCGGAGGAAGCCACTGCGAAAAATGTTTGGGATCAGTCCACATCTGGAACATGACTTCGAGCGGGACATCGAAGCTGCGATTGATGACGAATTGCTCTTTGCCCGCGGATTCTTTGCCCAGATATTCTGCCAGGCGGTCCCACGTCGCGTTTCCGCCGGCCTTCTTGATGAACTTCTTGGTCTCCGTAGCGGCTTCCGCGGTCGCCAATGCCATCGTCATATCCATTTTTGTTTTGCCGTTGAATTCGGAAAAGTCGACCGTCACGCGGAATAGAGGCGGTTGCGTGTCGTTCGCACCGTGGTCGTAAACGAGTCGTGAGTATTTTTCGACCTCGTAATATTTCGTATTGTTCTCGTAGTCCGTACCGTCGGGACCGTGCATCGTATAGATCCAGCTGCCGCCCACCCGAAGATCCTTGCTATGGGTCGTGAGAGTAAAGCCGCGGGGACCCCACCACTGCGCGACTTGCTTAGGATCGGTCCACGCATTCCAAACGGCTTTGATGGGAGCATCGTAGATACGGGTGATTTGGATTTCGTTGGGCTTATTTTTTGCGGACATTCTTTTTCCCTTTCTTAACTTCTGTTGCGGCCACGGACTTGAGATAAATATCGAGGCGATCGAAACTTTCTTCCCAGAAGCTGCGGTAGGTTTCCATCCAATTGGACACGTCCCTGAGGGCGACGGCGTTGAGCGTACACGGGCGCCACTGCGCATCGCGGGTTTTGGTCACAAGTCCGGCATTTTCCAAAACCTTGAGATGTTTAGTGACCGCCGGCAGACTCATATCTTTAAGGAAAGGTTTGGCGAGATCAGAGACGTTGGCTTGTCCCTTAGACAAACGCGCAAGCATCGCCCTCCGAGTAGGATCGGCAAGGGCTGAAAAAGTCTGGCTTAAACGATCTTGCATATAAAACCCATTAGTTAATTAACTTATAGGTTAATTATGAAGCCTCCGCAAGTCTTGATCAAGACCTTCTTGGCGGCGGAGAGACGTGGTCTGGCCGTAAAACAGCTACCGCTCCGTATTTCAGGATGATGAACAAATAAACTTTTCGGTGAATGGCGTTCCCACGGGGATTCGAACCCCGGTTACCAGGATGAAAACCTGGTGTCCTAGGCCTCTAGACGATGGGAACGTGCTTGAGGTGGGGTTGTATTTCCCATACCTCCCCTTTTAAATCCAGCGCTAAGTTTGTTTATTTTCACGCCCCGCACAGCAGAATTGAAGAAGCCCTATTTCGTGCTTGTCTGAGCAGCTTAACTTAGTAATTTCGCAAGGCTTATGCCCAAAACTTCTTGGTCACTCACCCCTGCTCCTAAAGACCCTTCGCGCGACGTTCTGAATTCGATCATCAAGCGCGTTCAGACGCACACGATGAACATGATCTATCTCGCGAATTCACGCGACGACGTGGAAAAGGGCGACCCCAAAGTCGGCGGCCATCCTTCGGCCTGCAGCTCGGCGCTGCACCTGCTCTCGTGCTTGCATCTCGTGGTGAAGAATCCCCAAGACTACATGGCGATCAAGCCTCACGCTTCGCCCGTTGACCATTCCAACAATTACCTTCTGCACCTGCTCCTCGAAAAAGACGGCAAGCGCATGTCCGACGATCGCATGCGTCTCGCGATGAAAAACCTGCGTCACTTCACGCACACCGGCGAGCCCGTCTTCCAAAGTTACCACTCGGCCTACGATCCCGATCACTGGAACACCGTTCCCTCGGGCTCCGTCGGCATTCCTCCCGTTCAAGCTCTCTATCTCGCGCATGCCTACCGCATGGCTGAAAAGCATGGCTACGATGTCCCTCAGGACGCGCACTTTTGGTGCCTCATGGGCGACTCCGAATTCCGTGAAGGCTCGCTCTCTGAAGCGATGCCCGAAGGCGCCGAGCGCGGCCTCGGTAACCTCACCTGGATCCTCGACTACAACCGCCAGTCGCTCGATGGTCACCGCGTCTTGAATGAAGCAGGCCTCGGAGCAAAAGATAATGATCGCGCTGAAGGGACCTTCCTCGCTAACGGCTGGAACGTCACGCAGCTTCGTCACGGAAAGTTCCGTCAGAAAGTGATCGCCGATGCCGGCACGAACGGCGAAGCTTTGCAGAACGTCATCGAGAGCGCCCTGCCCGACTACGAACTTCAGGCGCTACTCTCGTCGCGCGATTCCAAAAAAATCTTCGACGCCGTCAATCGCTACGACCAAGGAGCCGGCAAAGCACTCAAGGCGCTCTCCGAGTCCGACACCATGAAATTCTTCACCGACCTCGGTGGCCACGATACCGATCTCGTTGTCGAAGCGCTTCGCCAGTCGAAAGAAGATCCCGAGAAGCCGCACCTCATCATCGCTCACACCATCAAGGGCTGGAATCTGCGCTGCTCGGCCCAGTCGACCAACCACTCCGCCATGCTCGAAGAAGACGAAGTGTTTGATCTTCGTGGCAAGTGCGGACTGAATCCGAAAGATCTCTTCGCCTTCGATCACTTCGACGTGAAGACGCCTGAAGGTGAATACCTCAAGGCACGCGGCGACTGGGTCCTCCAAGGCATTGAAACACAGAAAAAACTCCAGGCGAGCAACGTCTCCGAGCTTCGTACCCAACTCCAGTCGACCAAAGCGCTCGAGGGTTTCCCCGCGGAAATCGGCATCAACCTGAAGTTCGTTCCCCTGATTCACACGCAGTGGATGATCGGACAGCTCTCCGCAAAACTCACGCGTATCGCCGAAACCCCCCTCGACGACGCGCAACTCAAAGAAGGCCAAAAGGCGCTTTCTGAATCCGAGAAAAAACTCAAACCCGTCGCCAATGCCTTCATCACGATGGCGCCCGACGTCGGGACCTCCACCAACCTCAACTCCACGCTCGACGGTCGCATCTTCGGCGTCGAAGCCGAAGACTTCGAAGCGGATTACGGCGTCAAGAATTCGAAGGAACCCGACATCGTTCCGCACGAGAACGCTCACTCGCGCTTCATCCGTTTCGACATCGCCGAGTCCAACACCATGTCGTGCGTCGGTTCCTACGGCAAAATGGCCGCCTACACCGGCGTGCCTTTCATGCCGCTCATGACCGTCTACGACTTCTTCATCAAGCGCGCGCTGGACCAATATTTCTTCAGCGCTTACTGGAGCTCGAGCTTCATCTGCGTCGGAACTCCCAGCGGTATCACCCTGTCGCCCGAGGGCGCGCAACACGGCTGGAAAAGCGATATCCAGATCGCGAACTCGATCACCTGGGAACCGGCCTACTGCCAAGAACTCGACTGGATCATGACCGAGACGCTACGCCGTCACCTGCATACGATCGTCAACGGCCCCGAGTCACCCGAAAGCAACACCGGTCGTAGCGCCGTTATCATCCGCGCCGTCACGCGCGCGATCGAACAAAAGGAAATGATGAAGCGCCTCAAGACGCACAAGCGTTTCGAAGGCAAGTCCGAAGCCGAGATCCTCGAAGCCACTCGCCTCGATTGTCTGCAGGGCGGCTACTACCTCGTCGATTACCGCGGCACCGAAGGCTACCGTCCGAGCGAGAATGTCGTGAACATTTTCACGATGGGCGCGCTCGTGACCGAAGCGCTACAAGCTTCCGACAAGCTCAAAGAAAAAGGTATTCTCGCCAACGTCATCCAGGTCAGTTCGACGGATCTACTCCTGGGCAACCTCGCGCACGAAACCAATTACGCGCACCTCAAGCAAGGCCTCGGCGTGACGGGCGATCTTTACGTCCGTGTCGAGGAAGGCAGCACCGCGAAGAAACCTTCGAACGGCGCCTACCCTCCCGCTCTCTACGCACCAAAACCTTTCGACTCACTCGCGGCAACTCCCGCAGGTGTCGCACAGCTGCTAAGTCTCGCCGGTCGCCGCATTCCCGTGGTGAGCGTGCACGACGGCGAGCCCGGACTTCTCGACAACATCGGATCTTGCGTGGGCACTCTTCAAAAGACGATCGCGACACGTCACCACTCCAAGTGCGGACGTCCAAGCGATATCTACGCCTACCATGGCATGGATGCCGCTTCGGTCACGGAGGCGTGCGAAGCGGCTCTCGAAGAAAGCGCGCTCTCGGAAATCCGTATCGATTCCGCCTTAGCGCAAGCACTCAAAGCTTCAGCGGCTTCCGAAACCCACGCCTAGCGGATGTGTGCGGGCTTAGAGTCCGCACACAACGGTGCACTGCTTTTTGTAAACGAGATAACTTATCGTTTCGCGATCGACGGTCGCGACACCGCCGATCTTTCCGTCTCGGGCAGCGCCGTAAACGTCTTCGTTGCATGTAACGAGGAAAGACGTCTTATCAAAGAGTACGAGACCGGACGTAGAGCACTCGCCCAAAAAATCGAAAACCCCACGAAGCTTAAGAGCTTCGCGGGGTTTTCTCCTTGAGGAAGAGGGTTATAGGTAGGAAGGATTTTCACTCAAGGTTCGGACCAAATTAGCGGGTTAGTTTTTGGATCGTTGCAACGGATTCGGGAGTGCCCGAAAGTTTCAGGGACGAGGTCGAATTTACTGACCCACGCTCGAGGAAACGAACGGTAGCAATCCACTGATCGTCGGTGGGCTGTTTGCCAGTCATATCGTAAGGACGGACAAGCTCGATTTCGACGTTAGGGAAGTAACCGGTCGCAGCGTCTTCATCGTAAAGCTTAAGCTGACCTTTGATGATCATATTGCCCTTGTCGCTTGCAGATATTTCGCTGACGGGAATGAGATACTCGACAGGGTGAGCAGATTCTCTTTGGGGAAGAGAGACTTCGAGATTGAAACTGGTCGCCATCGCTTTTTTGCCGTCACGGCGATTCATGGTGAGAGTCACGTTCTGAGCGCCGGTGAAATACCCATCGGCTTGAACAACGTCCATCTGAGCTTCTTGGACCGGACGTTCCCAGTCAGGCGCGTAAACAGCGAATGCCGGCAGGGAGAGAGCCAGAGCAAGAGTTGTAAGAATGGTTTTCATGACGCGTTTCCTCCGTGAAACTTTAAGAGTTCGTTTGTTGAATACACTCTAAGACCAAAAGTCCATAAGATAAAATTATTTGATTTAACCATTATACATAAGTAAAACTACTTACATGTTGACCGAGAATCTCAATCTGAACGAACTCCGTGTTTTTGCCACCGTCTTCCGCACGGGAGGCATGACCTCGGCTGCGGTGGAACTTCACCTCACTCAGTCGGGAGTCAGCCAACACATTTCCCGTCTCGAGACCGAACTCGGCGTGAAACTTTTTGACCGACTGAAGCGACGACTCTATCCGACCCCCGCAGCGCGCGAACTCTTCGAAGCGTGCCGTCAAGGCTTCGAAACTCTCGAGCGTACGCTGCTGAACATTAAAGGCGGAAAGGACGCGCTCGTCGGTACGCTCCGTCTCGGCATGCCTCAGGAATTCGGCGCGAGCGTCATCGCTCCGCTCCTCGGAGAGTTTGCGACCGAACATCCTGGACTCAAGTTCGAACTGCACTTCGAATATTCGCAAGCTATCCTTCAAGAACTTGTTCGAGGGGATCTCGACTTCGCATTCGTCGACGAATTTTCACGCCACCCTTCAGTCACCATCGAGCCCGTGTACAAAGAGATTCTCGATCTTTGTGTATCCAAGGAACTCCTTGCGAGCCTCGGGAAGCCCCAACATCGACGTGAGTACTATGAGAAGCTCGATTACCTTGACTATGAATCAGCTCATCCGTTGTGTTTGAAGTGGTTCCAGCACCACCTCGGCACCGAAAGCTTGCGCCTCAACATGCGGGCGATCGTTCCCAGCATGCAGGGCATCTCGACGCTCATCGCGTCGCATATGGGCGCGGGCATCCTTCCACGTCACGTCAGCTGGCGCCTCCACAAACAGACGAGTATTCACGTCTTCCAAGCCAAGTCTGCCCCCCTGAGCAACACCATCGCTTTGGCCCAGATCCAAGGGCGCACGAACAGCGTCGCCGTGACCCGTCTAGCGAAGTGGCTGAAATCGCGTCTGCTAAAAGCGAGCATCGAGTGAAGCTCGAGCAAAAGTGAACAAATTTTCGACAGAACTGCTCAAAGTCTGGTTATTGACTCCTTGCAACATCTCCCGTTAAACTCAGAGTTCATATCTGATGGGGATCAGGGGGGTATTTTTGAAAAATTTCCAATGGACGAGATCGTCCCTCATTCTGGGTGCGTTCACTGCGCTCAGTCTCTATGCAACTGAGAAAGATCACGACGGAGTCACATCCGCACCCCAACAACAGAACGGAGTGAAAAGCTCCGCTTCGAAAGAATTCATGGCACTCGAGCGCGACGCCAGCGGAAGTCTCGTGCGCACGATGGGCGAAATGAATCGCAACGGCGTTCGCGAGACCTTCGTCAACTGGGACGAGGGGGCTTCGAACGCTGGACTCATCGGACAAGTGACCTGGGACTACTCCCCCTTCCGTCCCTCTGCCGGCATGCCCACGAATCCCCAAGACTTGGTCCAGCCCACGAAGCGCCGTATCTCTGAAGCCTTCGCGAACTTCCTCAACAAGAACATGAAATTTTGTATCGCAGCAGCCTCCATGCCCGCGATGCAGTTGCACGTAACCAAAGCGATGGCCGCCATCAAGAAAGAATACGGGAGCGACTATAAAACCCAGTCTGGAAGCCACGGTCTCGTGATCGATATGGAAATGAAAAAGAGCGTCGGCGACTTCTTCTCAAAAAATGCCGATGCCATCAATAAAGAGGTTCAGAACATCGCACAAGTGAAGCTCTTGCACCAAGGTATTGCGGGCGACGAGAGTCACCACGATACGAGCTACCACGCTGCGGACGCTATGCGCGCCATCGACATGTCGCACCTCCTGGTCGTAAAGAAGACCAAAAACGCCAAGGGAGAGACCGTCACCTCGACCAAGCTTTGGCAGCACAACGTCTCCTCGTATGCCGAACGCGCAGTGGATTCGGGCCAGGGCGATTCTCTTTCCGACGAGCAAATGGGCCAGCATGCGTTCTGGCAAGCTTACGGGGCGTGCCTCCAGCAAAAAGGCGGAGCGATCATCTCTTACGACTCGCAGCACACCGGCGCAGGCATGAAACACCAAGGCCATATGCACGTCTCGCTTCCCTACGATCCTCCAGGCTCATACAATGAGAAATAAGAAGGAGAGCACTATGAAGAACGTTAAAAATTCCTTCGCGAAATCATTTTTGGCCCTGAGCTTCGTGCTTGCGGGCAGTGCGGTCATGGCGGATCAGTCTAAGGACCACGCGCCTGAAGACGAAAGCATCGAATCATCACTGAAGGTCGGCGTGATCGAAGACGTGGGTAACTATAAGTTACGCGTCGATCATTACGGCGAACCGGCGGCGATGCCTCTGCGTATCTCGCTGGAGCTCGACTGCGGCCCATCGAAGCGTCCCTTCGTCGCCTTCACCGACGTCACGGCATGTGGCGGCGGCGCCATCAAGAAAGATAAGAAGAACCTCGTACTGAGCTATCTCAAGCCCGATCAAAAATCGAAGTGTACGCGTAGCATCAGTGAAACGTTGGCTCTCGCCGACGTCTGCAAATAAGCTCTCCTTCAGTTCCCAGAAAATAAAAAACCCCGCTCTCATCATCGGAGAGCGGGGTTTTCGTATTCTGGTTGGACGCGAACTATTCGTAGGCCTTCTGCGACAGCGTATCTTTCAGATTGATGATCTTAATTTTGTAATCCGGAAAGTTTTTTTCCAGAAGTGGCTTAAGCTCTTTCGAATCTCCGATGACGACAATCACGCTCGAAGCCGAAGCCCACGAGTCGCGGAAATAGTTCGTCAGTTCATCGCGCGTAGCCTTCCAAGAGGAAGGTTCGCTTTTGGCGAATTCGGGACTGATGGTCCCTTCAACAACGGCCTGACGAAGCGCCAAGCGCGCCGAGACGGAGCTATTGTCGAGGATGTGACCGTAGCGGAAACTTTGCCACTGGCGGTTCCAGACATCGTCGGTGAGGACCTTAAAGACGTCGGCTTCGCCGTAAGCGGACTTCAGCAGATCCGAGATGACCTCGAGAGCTTCGGCATTCTTTTCGCGAACGGGGTTCGTGAGGAATCCAACGGCGGGTTTGCCCAGGTAGAACGGCTGAACGGGGGAGACGGTGTAGGCGAGACCACGCTTATTGCGGATCTCGTCGCCGAAGTAAGATCCGAGGCCGCTGAAGCCGAGAATATGTCCGCCGAATTGCAGAGCAATTTCTTCCTTCATCGCCTTGGGGAAAGAGCGGAAAATGCCGTTCACGAAGACAATAGTCTGCGAACGTCCGGGCTTTTCGACGATGATCGCGTGCTTGGCCATGGGTTTGTCCGAAGCAAAGGCAGGAGACTTCACGAGCGAGCGGTCCAAAATACCCTTCTTGATGGCGCCCTGCTCGGGGAAGACCGCCTTGACCACATCGATGGCAAGATCTTCCTGGTTCTTCGGACCGACGTATCCAACCCAGACTTCGGGTTGTGCCATCACCTTTGACTGAACAGTTTTCTTCAGACCGTCGAGCGTGAGGACCTTAAGACCTTCGAGGAAGATCGGATAGAGTTTGAAATCCTGAATTCCCAAGAAACGACGGCCCGCGAGCGACGCAAGTCCCATGTCTTGGTCGAGCGACGCTTTCATCTGGGAATCGAGTTTGGACTTGGCGTTGTCGAAAGTCGCTTGATTGAGACGCGGGCGCGCCCAATTTTCGCGCAAGATTTTCAACAGCGGCTGGTAGTCGCGTCCTTCGATGATCGGAAAGCTCAGCGACCACGAAGACGTTTCACGACCGACGCTGAATGCGACGCTCGCGCCGTAGGACGTGAGCTTATCCTGGAAAGCTTGTTTCTCGAGAGTTTCGGTTCCGTCCTCGATAATCTCGGAGTAGAGAGTCATCGCTGCAGCCTCGACCGGATCCTTGTTCAACGAACCGACGGGAAGAAGGACTTGCATCGAGAAGAGAGGAAGCGGATCATATTCGCGATCGAAATAAACGGTGGCTTGAGCGGCGCGAACGGAAAAAAGTCCGCACGCGAGCATCAGGAACTTCGTTGAGCGATTCATTTTCTCACCAGCTTTCTCTTAAAGGGAGCGCTCTTCTTGGCGGGCTTGAGGATCACGCGCGTTTTGGAGCGCGTCTGCCAATCGGCCCATACGGCCTTCACTTGATCCAGGGTCACGCCTTTGATTTGATCCATGAACTTGAATCCGAACTCGGGATCTTTCGAGGTGACGGCGCTGAACGCCAGGTTCTCGGCGAGATCCATGGGTTCTCTAAGCTCGCCCAAGTGATAGGCGAGATAGAAGAGCTTGATGCCTTCGAGGCGTTCGGCGTTCATCCAAGCGGGAAATTTCTTGAGCGCTTTGTCGTAGGACGTTTCGAGTTTCTCGACGCTGACCGAGGGATTGCCAACGATCTGAATCGACGCGAGTCCCGGATCGACGAGGAAGTAACAGGAGTCGTTTACGCTGCGAGCGATTTTCGTCTCGACGAGTTCATAGGTTAGGAAACCGAGTTTGGAATCCGCGAGCAAAGAGCAGAGAAGCATCTCGGCCGCATTCTGTGGATCACCGAGAGGACGCGTGAAAATACCGTCGGCCATGTAGACGCTTTCGGATTGCATCGGCAAGACGACGCGACGGTTCTTACGTTTGAGATTTTCGACGGGAACCTTGGGTTCGTTCCACTCTTCGCGCTTGAAGCCGCCGTAGTACTGATGCAGGGTCTTAAGCGCATCGGCCACGCTCACGTCGCCAACGATGGAGATCACCGCGCGGTTCGGAGCGTAGTATCGTTTATAGAACGCGAGTGCGTCCTGGAAGCTTGTCGCGTCTAAGTCTTCCTGCCAACCGATCGGTCCAGTTTGGTAAGGATGAGTATCGAACGCCGCCTGCGCGAGTTCCCAGTAGAGTCGGCCTCCGGGCGTGTCTTCGGTGCGCATCTTGCGTTCCGAGATCACGGCGCCGCGTTCGGTCTTGAAGACGGTCTCGTTGATCTGAAGCTGACGCATGCGTTCGGATTCGAACTTCACAAGATCTCCAAAGACTTCCTTTGGCACCAGCTCATGATAAAGAGTCAAATCGAAACTCGTGTAAGCGTTGAAGCGATCGCCCCAACCCGAAAGCGTCTTAAAGGGCTCCGGAAAACTCGGCGTTCCACGGAACATCATGTGCTCGAAGAGGTGAGCGATGCCCGTCTTGCCTTGAACTTCGAAGCGCGAACCCACGTCGTATGCCGTGACATACGCGATAACGTCCGTGTCGACTCGAGGTTGGATGAGAACCTTCAATCCCGAGGCTTCGTGAAGGTATTCGTAGACCTTCAGACCGGGAAGAGGTTCATAGCTGGCGATCTGTTTGAAACCTTCGAAGCTTGCGGGAACTGCCGCCGACTTCGAATGGCTTGCACAGCCCGCAATTCCGATGGAAACGCAGAGAGACAAGAACAGTTTTTTCATGTCTTCAGAGTTTAAGGCCCAAGCCAAGAGGCCACAATCGCGGCAACAAGTTAAAATACGGATGCCTCGCCCGCTAGGACACGCTCCGTCACAAGACGTTCAGGACTTCGGGGCAAAGCAGCGCTTTAAGACGTTCTTGCGTGGCGGGGGCATGCCGTCCCTCGAGAAGCTTGCGGATTTCGGTCGACGAAACGTCGTGAATCTCAGGAACCAACAGGCGCCAGCGAGTCAATTTACGAAGATCATCAGGCACTTCGGTCATGAAGCTGCCATCCGTACGCGGGCCCCGGCGAAAAACCCAGACCTCTTTGACGATGCGAAGAAGTCGATCGACCTCTTTCCACCGACCCAGGTCCGGAAGGCTATCGTCACCGATGCAGAGAGCCCAGTTTTCGCCGGAACCAACGCTTTCGCGCAGCAACTCGGCCAAAGTGTCGACCGTATAACTCACGTGACCAAGATCGATCTCGCGCCATTCGACACGAAGTTTCGCGAGACCCTCAACCGCGCGTGCCTCGAGCGAGCTCTTCCAGGCTTCGATCAATTCACGCTTGAGGACCGCCGTCGGTTTAGAAAGAAAGGTCGCATCCTTGAGAGGATTCTGAAAAGTAGGAACGAGGTGAACGTAAGCGACGTCGGGATTTTTTAAGAGAGAGACGAGCATCTCGTCGTGTCCGCGGTGGGGCGGGAAATAAGAACCGCCGAAGTAAACACGGAAACGGGAGATCATGTCTCCTCTTCGTCTTCGAACTCTTCCTCGAAGTCTTCGACTTCCGACGGGTCTTCGTCCTCGATGTCTTCCGCATCTTCGTCGATGGAAGGCTCGTCGAAGAGATTCATGTTACCGAAGCTGACGATCTGCGCGACTTGGTTCTCGTAAACGCGAGGGCCCATCTCGAGAAGCACCTGACTCATGCGTTCTTTGAGCGTATCGAGACCGAAACCGCTCGCCGAAGAAATCACGAAAGTGCGACCGAGAAGATTTTCGATTTTTAGCTCTTCGATGAGTTCCGCAAGTCCCTTTTCCGCGAGATCCTCGCGAGCGGCAAGCGTTTCGAGACTCTCGGCAGCGGTGATGCCAAAAGCATCGGCTTTCGAGAGCGCAATGAAGAGCGGGCGCTTGGCGAGTTCTTCGGAGAAGGCGCGCATTTCGGTCACGAGAGTACGGAACTCTTCGCCGAGATTGCGACCCGTGTAAGGATCGAGATCGAGCAGCATAAGCAAAGCGCGCGTGCGTTCGGCGTGGCGCAGGAATTGGTGACCGAGACCCTTACCGTCGCTCGCGCCTTCGATGATGCCAGGAATATCGGCGAGCACGAAGTCGACGCCACTGCCGCGCACGACGCCGAGATTCGGAACGAGCGTCGTGAAAGGATAATCGCCGATCTTGGGACGAGCCGCGCTCCATTTGGAAATGAGCGTGCTCTTGCCTGCGTTCGGAAATCCGATGAGCGCTACGTCCGCGAGAAGTTTCAGCTCCATGCGAATTTTCAGCGCGCGCCCCGGCTCGCCGGGCTGGGCGTACTCGGGAGCCTGACGTACGGCCGTCGCAAATTCGATGTTACCGAGTCCGCCGCGTCCGCCACGAATGAGGAGAGCTTTTTTTCCGTCTTCGACGAGATCCGCGAGAAAAACTCCGGTCTCGGCATCGAAGACAAGAGTGCCTACGGGAACTTGAATGACGAGATCTTCGCCGTAGCGACCGTCTTTGCCGGCGCCGCCGCCTTTCACTCCATCTTCGGCCGCATAGCGGGAGATGTATTTGAAATCGAGAAGACTTTGGGCCTGAGTAGTCGCTACGAAATAGACGTCGCCGCCTTTCCCGCCATTACCACCGTCAGGTCCCATACGGGGACGATATTTTTCTCGACGGAAATGGACAGCCCCGGGCCCGCCATTACCCGATCGGACATCAACAACGACTTCGTCGATAAATTTCATAAAAGCTTTCGAACTCCTTAGCTGAATCTAAGGGTTGTACCTAAAGAAAAAGGGCAGATCTCCTAAGAGACCTACCCTTTGGTTTTTGAAAAATCGAAGAGGCTTAAGCCGAAGCCGTGGCGACGGGATTCACGACCACGCGGGTCGGCCCTTTGGAGTGCTTCTTAAATTCAATTTGTCCGTCGATCAGAGCGTAGAGCGTGTGATCACGGCCCATGCCGCAGTTCTTGCCCGCATGGAACTTGGTGCCGCGCTGACGAACGATGATTGTTCCTGCGGTGACGATTTGGCTGCCGAACGCTTTCACGCCGAGCATTTTGGGGTTGGAATCGCGACCGTTCTTGGTGCTACCGCCTGCTTTTTTTGATGCCATGAGGAATACTCTCCTAAAACTCTTGCTTAGCCGACGATCGACTTAACAAGGATACGGGTTTGAGGTTGACGGTGACCCATCGACTTGCGCGAGTTTTGACGACGACGCGAGTGGCGGATGAGGATTTTCTTATCAAGAGTCTGTTGAAGGACTTCGAAGGTGACCTTCGCGCCGGCAACCTGAGGTTGGCCGATCTTGATCGTTCCGGGGCCGCTGGCGATGAAGAGAACGTCTTCAGCGGTCCAAGTGGTTCCAGGCTCAACTTCGAGTTTTTCGACGAGGAGCATGTCGCCTTCAGCAACACGGTACTGCTTACCGCCCGTGCGAATCACGGCGTAAGGGAATTGCAGGCTCGACTTGGCCGCTTTGGCCTTAGGAGCTGCTTTTTTTGTCTTTGTAGAAGCTGCTTTTTTAGCAGTGGTATCTGTCGTTTTTTCTGTCGCCGTAGACATGGAACTTCCTCCGAAACTTTAAGGAGTAGGTGTTCTCGTATTTCGAAGGTCCTGTCAATCAGTAATCGGCGCGAAGGATTCAGAAGCTTCTCAGTTAAGAGAGTAGCGACGATCGGGAGCGCTTTGACCGCACGCCGAGCAGCACGCGCTCTCGTCGATGACGTTCTGGAGATACATCGAAGCGTGGGCAAAGCGAAGCGGGGAATCGCAGAGCTGGCAGTTCTCGAAGTTTTGAAGGACGGTCGTACGACGCTTGGTCTCTTTGAAAGACTTGATTTTATTGCGCATTTCGACTTGGTTGGGAAGGGAATTCCAGAATTCACGAACTTTCATAAGCACCTCCTGTGCGTACCTAGAACGATTCGGAAGACCGCCGCAGGAGCTTGAGCGAATTGTTAAGAAAAGATGAAGAAGGTGTCGGTGCGGCGCGCAACGATCGGTACCCCGCCTGCGTATCCCCTTGGAAAGGACTTCCGGGGGTTCTAGGTTCGGATCAGCGTGAAAAATTGGGATTTTGACCACTTTCTCGAAAGCCTTGGCTTCGAGCCCAGTCCCTACTTCAATCCTTCGGATAGGCCTCTCGCTAGAAGTTCCCTCGCTGCGACGGATAGCCTACGCACGAAGCTCGTTATCGTGACGGCTCCTCTTCAAGGAGAAGCGCGTGAGCTCTGCCTCAAGATGATCCACGCGATGAAACTGCCCACGGCCCAGTTGGAACACGTCGAGCTCGCATTGGCCGACCTGATGGTCCTGGAGACGGAGCTGCGCGACCGCACTCAGATCTGCTTGGTGATGGGCCTTGAATTTGCCTCGACGCTACTGGGAACGGCTGCAGGTCGCGGTCAGGCTTACCGGCACGCCGACTGGCACACGGTCGAAATCTGGGCGACCCACTCTCCCGAAGACGTGCTCCTCGATGCGGCGCTCAAGCGCCCCGTCTGGGACGATCTGCAAAGTGTCCTCCGAAACTTTTCTCCTCATGGGATCTCTTAAATTTTTAAAATGAAAAAACTTCTCGGCTCGCTCGTCCTCGTCATGGCATTTACCTTTTCGGTCCGCGCTCACGCGAGCGTCGTTCCCTTGCTCATTATTCAGGACTCGGTCAACGCGAGCATGAAGCTTCGCATCGATCGCGCGCTCGAAACCGCAAAGACGACGGGCGCCCCCGCCCTCTTCATCGAACTTGATACGCCCGGAGGTTATCTCGACGTCACCCGTCAGATCGTCAAAGATTTCCTGGCCTCGGAACTTCCGGTCATCGTCTACGTCGCACCCCAGGGCGCCCATGCGGCTTCGGCCGGCGCCATGATCACCATGGCCGCACATTTCGCCGCGATGGCTCCGAGCACTTCGATCGGTGCTGCGACTCCGGTCAACAGCGGAGGCGAAGACATCCAGGGCGACATGAAACGCAAGGTCACCAACGACACGGTCGCGTTTATCGAAGGCATTGCGGAAAAACGCGGACGCAACAAAGCCTTCGCGAAGGAAGCCGTCACGCTCGCCGTTGCCCTCAACTCGTCCGATGCCTTCAAGAAAGGCGCGATCGATGGCGTCTTCGATTCACGCGAGGCCGTGTGGAAAGCGGCCAGAAAGAAATTCCCGACGCTGCCTGAAACCGTGAGCTTCGAAGTTATGGATCCGAGTCTCAAAGAACGCGCCGTGAGCCTGCTCTCAAATCCGAACGTTGCTTACGGGCTCATGGCCCTCGGCATGATCGGCGTCTATATGGAAGTGCACGCGCCCGGAGCAATCGTTCCAGGACTACTCGGCGTCGCTTCGCTTGCGCTCGGCTCGCTGAGCATGCAAATCATTCCCATCAAAGGTTCGGCAATTATTTTACTGGTGCTGGGCATCGTCTGTCTGGGCGTCGAAGTGCTTACGCCCCTGCCCACCTTCGGAATGGCGGGCCTAGGCGCACTCGTGCTCTTCTTCCTGAGCGGCGTCTTCCTGATGGACGAAAGCCAAGGGAACATGGGCCTGAGCCCCGGCATTTGGCTCCCCGTTTTTGCGGTCGTGACGCTCGCCATCGGACTGCTGAGTTATTTCACGTTTAAATCGATCCGCTCCAAACCGAAGCTGGTGCAGGGCGCTCGCGGGATGGTGGGACTGGACGCGCGCATCACGCGCAAACATCACGAGCATCTTTCGCTCAGTGTGATCGGCGAAATCTGGACTGGCTTTCCGCTCGGTGCCGATATCAACGACTTCTCGGTAGGCGAGCTCGTGGAAATTGTTTCTCAAGAAGGCCTCAAGGTCTTCTTCAAGAAGAAAGAAAAGAAGGAGTACTAGTTTTATGTTGTTCGAAGGATTTGGAATCGGAACGATCGCGGCGATCATCGTTCTCGCCTATATCGCCTTTAATATTTTCCGCATCGTTCCCCAGTACGAGCGTCTGGTTATTTTCCGTCTCGGAAAACTCCTCTACCGTACCGGCGGCCACGGCCCCGGACTCGTGATCGTGCTACCGATCATCGACCAAGT
>JBDSDI010000121.1:0-6996 GCA_039920645.1 Bdellovibrionota bacterium
ATCCAGGCTGCGAAGACTCGCATTGCCCAGTACATCGTTAAAACCCCATTGCGTCGTTGGGAGTACGTTCGCCGTCTCATCAAGCACGAGGCTCCCGTTTTCCTGAAACTCGAAACGTTTCAGAACACGGGATCCTTCAAAGTTCGGGGCGCCGCGAATAAGATTCTTCATTTACGCGAAACCGATCCTTCCAAGGCTCAACATTTCATCGCGGCGAGCGCCGGCAATCACGCACAAGCGGTCGCCTTCGTGGCCGGACGTCTCGGCGTTAAATCCACGATCGTCATGCCCGAGGGAACCCCGCTCGTAAAATCCGCAGCTACGGCCGACTACGGCGCCGAAGTCATTCTTCACGGGGCGATCTACGACGACGCTTACGCACGCGCGATGGAAGTCCTCGCGCAGAGCCCCGGAGCTTCCTACGTTCACGCTTATGCCGACGATGGCGTGATCGCGGGACAGGGCACAGCCGGTCTCGAAATTCACGAACAGCTTCTCGAAGACGGCATCGAAGCCTCCTCGCCCCTTCAAGTCGTCGTGCCGATCGGCGGCGGCGGACTTATTAGCGGAGTGGGTCTCGCATTGAAGGCGCTCCGTCCGGGAGTGAAGCTCTACGGCGTCGTCGCCGAAGTGGCCGACGCGATGGCGCGCAGCTTCGAGGCGGGAGAGATCGTTAAAGCGCGTCCCGCGGCGTCGCGTACCCTTGCCGAAGGTCTCGCCGTAAAAAGTGTGCATCCGCTCACGTTCGAAATCATTCAATCCCTCTGCGAAAAAATCGCGGTGGTGGACGACGACGATGTCGCGCACGCGATCTTCACGCTGATGGAACGCGGTAAGCTCGTGGCGGAAGGTGCGGGTGCTGCCGGCGTCGCCGCGCTTCTGAGCCGCAAGCTCAGACTTGATCCCTCCATTCCTACAGTCGTGCTGCTTTGCGGCGGCAACATCGACATGAATAAAATGTCGACCATTCTCGAAAAGGCGCTCGTGCGCGATGAACGCTGGCTCACTTTGGAAGTCGTCGTCGACGACAAGCCTGGCGAGCTTGCGCGTCTCACCGGAATTTTTGGAGAGTGCCGCGCGAATGTCCTCGATATTGTCCACGATCGTCTCAGCGAATCCTGCCCGATGGGCTATACCAAGATTCGCTGTCGCCTTGAAACGCGCGGAACCGAGCACGCCCAACAGGTCGCGCTTGCGCTCAAGCACGCGGGATATTCGGTGAGGTTGCTGTCATGAATAAGCTCTTTTATTTTCTTCTTTTTTGCTCCGTCGCGGGAGCGGGCGTTTTGTGGTGGCTGATTCAATCGACTGGCGAGAAGGCTCCCCATGCGGTGACCACCGTCGAAGCGCCTAAGGGTCTCGTGATTGATGACCGCCCCTCGATTCCGAAGGACGCCCACGTCTCCGACGCTACGGAGCATGCCGAGACTCCTGCGGCTGCAAAGGTCGAAGAAAAATCTCCACCTCGTGGCGATGCCAAAGCGACCGTTCTTTCGATATCAAGCGAGCCCGAAGGCGTGAGCGTTTTCATCGACGGCAAACAGGTCGCCAAGACCCCTGTCGAAAGAAGTCTAACGAACAAAGTGCAAAAGTTCCGTTTTGAAAAAGAAGGCTTCGTCCCCGTTGAGCGTGATGCTCCAGCCGAATCCAAACCGGAAGGGGCCTATATGAGTTGGCGCATCAGCATGGTGACGCAGCAGATTCCGGCGACAAAAAAAGCCGTTATCGGTGAAGACGGCGATTTCTTCCTCAAGGGAGTATCCGGACCGGTCTTCGTGCAGATCAAAGCGCTCTCGTCGGCGCTCGAGACGCGCCCCGCGATCATCAAACAAGTTCAGGACATGCGTAAAAAGCTGCGCGAAGAACGTATCGTGATATGCGAAGTTTCTCTCGGCAAGAAAGGCAATTGGTCGCGCATTCTCGCGGGACCTTTCCCTACGCGCGACGACGCACACAAATCGCTGGGCTTCCTGAAAGAGGGCCTCAAGGCGGACGACCTTTTCGTCACCGGAGAACAATCATGTCTTTAGATCTCGTATTCGTAGCCGCACGTAGAACTCCTTTCGCCAAATTCGGCGGATCTTTTTCGGCGCTTTCCGCGACCGACCTCGCGGTCGAAGCGTCGAAGGCCTGTCTCGCACAAAGCGGCCTCGCGCCATCTGACATCGGTGCTTCCGTTTTTGGCAACGTGATCCAGAGTTCTCCGGACGCGATATATCTCGCGCGCCATGTGGCGCTGAAGATCGGATGTCCTTTGCAGACGCCCGCGCTCACCGTAAACCGTCTGTGCGGATCTGGCTTCGAAGCGATCGTGCAGGGCGCCTATCTCATCCAGGGCCAAGAAGCCGAGTGCGTTCTCGTGGGCGGAAGCGAGAACATGACTCAAGTTCCCTACGTGTTGCGCGGAGCACGCTTGGGTTACCGCATGGGTAACTCCGAGATCGAAGACGCGCTTCATACGGGTCTGATCGATTCCTACACGGGACTGCCGATGGCGATCACCGCGGAAAATCTTGCCGAACAGTATTCGATCTCACGTTCCGAAGTGGACGCGTACGCGCTCCGTAGCCAGCAAGGCGCCGCGGCTGCATGGAGCAAGGGACTTTTCGAGGATGAGGTTGCGCCCGTCGTGATCACGTCAAAGAAAGGCGAGACACGCATCGAGAGGGACGAACATATTCGTCCCGATACGACGATTGAGGGTCTCGAGAAACTCAAATCTCTCTTCAAAAAAGACGGCACCGTCACAGCGGGAACCGCCAGCGGAATCGTCGACGGGGCTTCAGCGCTGATCATCACGAGTCGAGCTTTTGCGGAGAAGAAAGGCTTGAAGATCCTCGGATCTCTGAAGGCGTGGGGCAGCTCTGGCTGCGACCCCAAAGTGATGGGTATCGGCCCGGTCCCTGCGACGCACAAAGCATTGAAGCACTACGAGCGTCTCTACGGAAAAACGATCGGCGTGAAAGACTTCCGCCGCGTTGAAGTGAACGAAGCTTTCGGTGCCCAGTATCTCGCCGTACAAAAAGAGCTCGGTCTCGATCCCGCGAAAACGAACGTCAACGGCGGAGCGATCGCAATCGGCCATCCGCTCGCAGCTTCCGGCGCGCGGTTGACGAGTCATTTGCTTTACGATCTCAAACGCCTCGGGGGCGGTCTCGGTCTCGCGAGTGCCTGCATCGGCGGCGGCCAAGGCATGAGCCTGGTGGTGGAGGTGGCGTGAGCTTCCCCCGTTTCATTCTAGCGCTGCTGCTCGTGCCGCTCTTCGCGCACGCCGAACTCAGTTCCGAGTTGGTGCGCTGGAAGTGGGCCGCCTTGCGCGAAGTCGGCAGCGAGGAGAAGGCCGTAGCGGAGCTTTGTCGCGAGATCGATGCGCGCTATCAAAAGCTCGGGTGGAGCAAATCGCGCTGTTCGGAATTTCCCTTCAAGATCTTTGGATGGTCGGTAGAGAATCGTCCCCTGATTTATTTCAAAGCGCCTGCGGATAAGGCGACCGACAAGCTGACTCTTTTGCAGTGCGCGATTCACGGAGACGAAGTCACCGCCGTGCCGATGTGCCTTATGATGCTTGGAGAAGTATTCGACGGGAAAAAAATCCTGCCCGATGGTTTGGGCTTCATCGTCCAACCGCTTCTAAATCCCGACGGATTCCTTGCGCCGCAAGTGCAACGTCCCAATGCTCACGGCGTGGATTTGAACCGTAATTTCTCGACTTCCGAATGGGACAAGCAAGCTCTCAAGATGTGGGCCGAAAAAGACAAAAAAGATCCTCGTAAGTTTCCCGGTGAAAAGTCGGGCTCGGAGCCGGAAGTTCAGGCGATCGTCGACTTCATTCATGAATACAAGCCTCAGAAGATCATCGCGATCCATACGCCACTGGGCTTTCTAGAGCTCGATTCCCGTGGCGATAAGGATACGGTCCGCCGCGCGAAGTTCCTTGCGATCAACATGGTCCACAATGCGAAGAACCTGAATTTCATCTCTTACGGCATCTGGCCGGGTTCGCTCGGAAACTACGCCGGGGTTCATTTGAAGATTCCGGTCTACACGATGGAGCTTCCTCCGGGGACCTCCCTCAAGGCGAAGATGCGGCACTGGGACTACTACGGTTTCAGTTTGTGGCGCGCGATCCAGTTCGATCTCGAAACTGGTATCTTCCGCGAGGACTGAGGGTTTTGGCTGGAGCCATTTTTGGGAGCCTGTGTTAGAAAGCTCCCTATGTCTGTCGTCGTTCGATTCGCTCCATCGCCCACGGGAATGCTTCATGTCGGAGGCGCCCGTACGGCCATTTTCAATTACTTTTTTGCGCGCTCTCAAGGCGGACGTTTCATCTTGCGTATCGAAGATACGGACACCGAACGCTCCAAACAGGAGTACACGGACGAAATCCTCGACAGCATGAAATGGCTCGGTCTCGATTGGGACGCAGAACCTATCTACCAAACGCAGCGTTTCGACATTTACCGCGACTACGTCCGCAAAATGTTAGCCGACGGTACGGCCTACAAATGCTGGGCAACCGCCGAAGAAATCGATTCCATGCGCGCGAAAGCAACGGCCGAAGGCAAGAAGCCCATGTACGATCGCCGTTACCGCGATTACACCGGTGCCGAGCCTTCGGGTCCCTACGTCGTGCGCTTCAAGACCCCGCTCACGGGCACGACCGTCGTGCACGATCTCATTAAGGGCGACGTGACGTTTAGCAATGAAGAGATCGACGATTTCGTGATCCTGCGCTCGAACGATGCACCTACTTATAATTTCACCGTCGTCGTCGACGACGTCGAGATGAAGATCACGCACGTCATCCGTGGTGACGATCATTTGAACAACACGCCTAAGCAAATTCTCCTCATGCAAGCGATGGGCTTCAAGATTCCGAACTATGGCCACGTGCCGATGATCCTCGGCGCCGACAAGATGAAGCTTTCCAAGCGTCACGGCGCGGTTGCGGTTACGAACTACCGCGAAGAGGGTTACCTGCCCGAGTCGATGCTCAACGCGCTGGTGCGTCTGGGCTGGTCCAAAGGCGATCAAGAAATTTTTTCTAAGTCCGAACTCTGCAAGGACTTCCCACTGGCGGGCTGCGGCTCGTCGCCTTCGGTTTTCGACCGCGCGAAGCTCGACCATCTCAACAATCATTACATCCGCGAAAAGTCCCTCGAAGATCTTTGCGCGCTGTTGAAGAAAACCTACCTCGTTGATCTTTCGCCGCTGCTCGCGAGCGAATCCTCACGCAAGCTTTTCGAGGCGCTGCGTGAGCGCGCCGTGCGCATGACAGATTTTTCCGCCCTCGCCGAATGGTATCTTCGCAACGATTTCGCACGCGACGAAGCTTCGACAAAAGAAGTGATGGCGACCGCGCCCCGCGAAGCTCTGGAAGCGCTGGCGACCAAATGGTCCGCAGTTCCGGACTCCGAGTTCTCGGGCGTTAAAGCTTTCGAAATGATCAAGGAAACCGCGACTACGCTGAAGCTGAAGATTCCTCAGCTCGCTAAGCCCGTACGCGTGCTCCTCACGGGCACGCTTGCGAGTCCCGATCTCGGCATCGTGCTCGAAGCGCTCGGCAAAACCCGCGCGCTCGAGCGTCTACGCAAAGTCTGACGAATCAGTGATCGCTTACGCAGCGGCGATCGCGGAGGCGAGGAGTATCGGCATGATGAAGAGTGGTTTCATTGTCATTCCTCCGTGAGTGAGTCTTTCGAGAAGTCTTCGAGCGTCGAGGTGTCGCCGCGGATTTCTCCGCTCACGGCGAGTTCGCGCAAGAGCCGGCGCATGATTTTTCCGCTGCGAGTTTTTGGTAGCGCTTTCGCGACGCGGACTTCGTTCGGTTTGGCGAAGGATCCGATTTCGCGTCCGACCTGTTCGCGCGCGCCGTGCTTGATCGTGTCGACGTCGAGGGTGCCGGCTTCGATGGCCCTGCGCGCCTTTTCGGTGAGCTGCACGAAAACCACGATGCCCTGACCCTTGATCGCATCGGGGACACCGACGGCGGCCGCTTCGAAAATATCATTGTGCGACACGAGGGCGCTTTCGACTTCGGCCGTACCGATGCGGTGACCGGCGACGTTCAAGACATCGTCCATGCGTCCTTCGACCCAGAGATCGCCGTCCGCATCGAAACTCGCGAGATCGCCCGTGAGATAGACACCGTCGAAGGCCGGTGACGAACGCCAATAAGTTTTTTCGAAACGTGCGGCGTCGCCCCAGATTCCGCGCGCCATTCCGGGCCACGGCTCACGAACGATGAGCGCGCCTTTTTTGCCGCGCCCGAGACTCTTGCCGGTTTCGGGATCGACGACGTCCAGCAGAATTCCCGGCAGGCCCTTGTTGGCGGAACCCGGCTTCAGGGTATCGGCGCCAGGGAAGGGGGCGACGATCGCGCCGCCTGTTTCGGTTTGCCAGTAGGTATCGATGATCGGACAATTCTCGTGACCGATGTTCTCGAAGAACCAGTTCCACGCTTCCGGATTGATCGGCTCGCCGACGCTTCCGAGAATGCGCAAACTTTTCAGCGAGTGTTTTGCGGGTAACTCGTCGCCTGCGCCCATGAACATGCGAATCGCAGTGGGGGAGGTGTAGAGCGTGGTGATCTTATGCCGATCGACCATTTCCCAGAAGCGATCTTGCTTGGGGTGCGTGGGCGCGCCCTCGTACATGAACTGCGTGAGTCCGTTTGAGAGCGGTCCGTAGGTGATGTACGTGTGACCGGTGACCCAACCGCAATCGGCCGTGCACCAGAAGACATCAGTGTCTTTCACGTCGAAGAGCCAACGTGTCGTCCAGTGCGCCCAGAGCAGATAGCCGGCTTGGGTGTGGAAGAGCCCTTTGGGTTTCCCCGTCGTTCCCGACGTGTAGAGAATAAAAAGCGGATGCTCCGAATCGAGTGCGACGGGAGTGCGCGTTTTCGGCGCTTTAAGAACCGTATCGGACCAGGCGTGGTCACGACCCGCAGTCATGAGACAGGCTTGGTTTTTGTCGCGTTGGAAAACGAGGACG
>JBDSDI010000122.1:0-18516 GCA_039920645.1 Bdellovibrionota bacterium
TGGAGCTCGCCGATCTCTGCGGACGCGGCGAAGAGTCCGCCCTCTCGCTCGTCTGGCCGCTAACGCTCGCCCCCGGTTGCGAGGATCTTCAAGCCTGGCTGCTGGAACACTCGAGAAAACTTCGCATCCCTCTCGTGGCGTCGAGTCTTCCGCTCTTCGGGCCGCAAGATCACTTCGAACGCGCGCGCCTCGTGGGCTCGATCCGTCACCGCAAACCCCTCGACCAGATGGGTCTTATGGGTCATGTCAATTCGCAGCGGCGCCTGCTCTCCAAAAAAGAAATCTCCGTTCACCGTGCGATCTGGCGCGAGGTGGCGCGTGCGAGTGATCCCGATCCTTTCGCGCGCAGCGTGAGTCTCGCCAGCCGCCATGCGTTTTCCCTGAAGGAACTCAACTACCGTTACCCCTCCGAAAATATCCCCGAGGGCGAAACAAGTGCGACGCATTTCGAAAAGCTCGTCCGCAAGGGGGCGCGCGAACGCTATGCCGGTGAGATCCCGCTCGATATCGAAAAACAAATCTGTCACGAGCTCGCCCTTATCAAAGACCTTAGTTTCGAGGATTACTTCCTTACCATCCACGACGTGCTGGATTACGCACGCTCCAAGCAGATTCTCTTTCAGGGCCGCGGTTCCGCCGCGAATTCAGCCGTGTGTTTTTGCCTCGGCATCACGTCCATCGATCCCGTACGCATGAACCTGCTCTTCGAGAGATTCCTGTCGCGCGAACGCAATGAAGCGCCCGACATCGACATCGACTTCGAACACGAGCGTCGCGAAGAAGTCCTGCAGGAGATCTACTCCCGCTACGGACGACACCGCTCCGCTATGGTCGCCAACGCCATTCGTTTTCGTGGGCGCATGGCGACGCGCGAAACCGGCATCGCGCTAGGCTTCACCAATCAGGAGCTCGCCGATATCGGAGCCTTCATGGGACGTGAAGGATTCACCCGGCTCAAAGAAGATCCGGACGGAATACTCAGCGCCTTAGGTCCGCGTGCGCAGCGTTTGCTCCCCACGCTCATTCGGCTTGCGGAAAGTCTACGGGGACTTCCGCGTCATCTCGGCATCCACTCCTGCGGCTTCGTGCTCTCGGCGGGAGACTTACGCGAACAATGCATCCTCGAGCCGGCCCGCAAAGAAATGCGCAGCGTAGTCCCCTGGAACAAGGACGACGTCGATACCCTCAATTGGGTCAAGGTCGACTTCCTCAGTCTCGGCATGCTCACCGCGGTGAGAAAATGTTTCGATCTCATCCAGTCGCGCAACGTCACCCAGGCGAAACTCAGTCTCGCCTCGGTCCCCAAAGAATGTCCGGCGGTCTACAAAGCGGTCTGTCGCTCGGACACGGTCGGAGTTTTTCAGATCGAAAGTCGCGCGCAGATGAATATGCTGCCGCGCCTCGCACCCAAGAACTTCTACGATCTCGTGATTCAGATCGCGATCGTGAGACCCGGCCCCATCCAGGGCGGCATGGTGCACCCCTATCTCCAGCGGCGCCAAGGTCTCGCCGGCAAGTGGGACTACGATCATCCGGATCTTATTCCCATCCTGCAGAAGACTCTCGGCGTCCCAATTTTCCAAGAACAAGTCATGCGCATGGCGGCGGCGATCGGAGGCTTCACGCCCGGCGAGGCCGATCAGATGAGAAAAGTCATGAGCGGTGCGTGGCGATCCAAATCCGAGATGCACAAGCATCGCGAAAAACTTATGAAGGGCATGGCTGTGAGCGGACTCAGTCCTGATTATGCCGAACGCATCTATCGGCAGATGGAAGGCTTCGGAGAATACGGCTTTCCGGAATCTCACTCGGCGTCGTTTGCGATCATTGCTTACGTTTCGGCGTGGCTGAAGGTCCACCACCCCGCTGAGTTTCTCTGCGCACTTCTCAATTCACAACCGATGGGCTTCTATTCGGCTCGCGCGCTGGTCGGTGATGCCGAACGTCACGGAATGAAAGTTCTCGCGCCCGACATCCGACGCTCGAGATGGGAAAGCACTCTCGACTTTTCAGTTGGCCAGAAGCCCGCTGTACGCTTGGGTCTGCATCTCATCCATTCTTTGCGCGAAGCCGCAGCGCGTGCCGTGGAAAAACTTCAGGACACGGGCATCATCGGTGCCGACAATCCCCTCTCGCCCTCCGATCTCCGTATCCATCTCGAGCAGAAGACTCTGGAGCTTCTCGTCAAAGCGGGTGCCTGCCACTCGCTCGCCGACTCGCGCGCGCGCGATCCACGGCCTCAGCAGGTCTGGAATCTTATGAAGACCCGTCACGAGCATCCGCACGTGCCGCAACTCTTCGCGGAACGCGACTCGTCCCTCCCCGCAAAGCATCTCCAAAAGAACTGGGACGAATGGTCCTCCATCGTCGCCGACTATCGCACCGCGGGGCTTTCACTGAGACAACATCCCGCCACTTATGCGCGGCAGAATTTTTTTCCGCTCATGGCCGACTGGAAAAGTGCGGAGACGCTCTGGCGCGTGCGTAGCAATGAGCGAGTGAGCATCATGGGGCTTCTCGCCATCAAGCAGAAACCGCCCACCGCGGGCGGCATGTGTTTCCTTACGCTCGAAGACGAAACGGGTTTTTTCAACGTCGTCCTTAAACCCGACGTCTACGAGTGCTTCCGACTCCTCATGGACCAAGCCCCACTCCTTGCCGCCTACGGACGCATCACCCGCAGCTATGTGCGCGACGCGAAGGATCCCCACAGCTGCGCCCTTAGCCTCGTCGTGGAGCGCATGTGGGATCCCTTCACCGAAGCCAAGTCCGCAGCGACCACGCCTTCGCCGCATGAGCGTATTAAGGCTCGGCGCACGAATACGCTCTTTGTCGATAACGTCTAAGCGTCGCGGTCGAGGCGAAAGAACTGCATTCCGAGACAATAAACGCGGTCGGGCGGATTTTTGCGCGCGAGCTTCTGCTCGAAGCTGCGGCGAAAATCTCGAATCAGTTTTTTGGCCTCACCCATATCTGCCGGGTCGAAAGCCATCACAAGCGAAGAGACGTCCCGTTCGTGGAGTGCCTGCGTCTGTAGAGACTCCAAGGCCCTCGTGATGATCTGCGCATGGAATTTTCGAACCGCATCCGAAGAAATACCATCGGGCCCCGCCACGAAATCCCCGAGCGGACGCCATGCTCCCGTGACATCAATCGTCATCAGCTCGAGTCGCTGCAGACGTTCCACCGCCGCATCGATTTCCTCAGCCTCAACACCGAGCCGCGATGCGATCCACGCGGAGTCCGAACGAAAACCTTTCGTCGCAAGCAACTCCAAGATTCCGAGGTGATACCAATCGGAGACTAAACGGAATACATCGAGACCATAACTGTGCACGACCTGCGTCTGCGCCGAAGCTGTCCTTAGTGATGCCAGTCGTCGGGTTGTAGCATCGCGCGCATGCAAGGCATCGACGAGATCGCAGAAATACCGCGAGTCTTCTTCGCTAAACTTAAGCCCCATGGCGACCGCGAGCGCCGACTTGCGCGAGAGTCCGCGTGTCCCGCGCAGCACGGCCGAAAGCAGTTCCGCCGAAATTCCCAGATCGCGCGCGAAAGCCCGCAAGGAATATGAAGCATTGGTTAAACGGCGCGCGGCGTAGGCGCGATCGATGACCTCGCGAAAAGTTTCACCGGCATGTTTTTGGACAATCATTCCAAAGATTCTCCACGACTAAGGCCAAATTTCCAAGGTCCAGCCGCTACTTTGTCAGTACAGCTCAGTGCCTGATTTTTAGACGGCTTCTCCGAAACCCTTCCCACCACACGCATATCCGGTTACACTCGATTTTAGGGGGATCTTTATCCATGACGTCTCGTATTTTCCTTGGAACCGCTTGTCTTCTTTCTCTTTCGGCAGCAGCCGCATCCCACAGCACGACTGGCCACGATGTCGGCAATGGCGGACTTCCCGTCAACGGACCTAAACCTAAAATCACCAAAATTGTCGACTACAAAGAGAACGCAAGCAGCCCCCCGATTCGCGTCGTGGCCAACGGATTTCAGAAACTCAAGAAAGACGCCAAACAAATCTCTCTTACGACAACCCAAGAGAGCCTCCGCCAATCCTGCCGCAAAGAAGAAGCGCGCTTCAAAAAAACGGCGGCCGCAAAAATGGCTCAGTCTCCCTTCGAGCATATCGGCGACTACCGCTTGCCGGTTCCCGTGAACGGCGCAAAACCAGGATGGATCTTCGAGGGAGAGGCCTACAGCAACTACGCCGATATTTCCTACGAAAAAGGTCAGTACCAGTATCTGATCTCGAACGCTTCGGACCCTTCCGCCATGAATCGAATGGATACCGGAGATGAAGACCGCGCGGAAGAACGTAACGATGAGAACATGCTGGCCGAACGCGTACGCTGTGCCGACATGCCCAAGGCGACGATGGCTGAAACCAAGAGCCGCTATGTGATTTCTGGCGTGAAAGACAAGAACGACCGCCTCTACAACATTCACCGCAGCGTCGAAGTCCGCTGCAAAGAACGCAGCGATGGCGATCAACAAATACTGGCGATCGGTCTTACCTGTCTTCGCGCACAAGCCGATCTCAAAAAAGCCGGGATCGACTTTTCCTCTGCGAGCGTGACCCCTCAGGGCAAGGTCGACTCCTTCGTCTACCAAGGCATCTATGACATGTCTCACAACTCAAATCCCCAGAAGAATGCCGCGCATCTGCTCCAACTCGCGACGTCTGATATGTGCAAAGGCAACATCGCCAAAGCAAAAGAACTCCCAATGCAGACTGCGATCGAAGTCGATTTCAATTGCGAGAACATCGTCGTCGACCGCAATCTCTAAGTCCCTGCAGAGCCGTATGAAAATTTGATGACGTGATTGAACCGGAAAGCCGATCTCGTTAAAATCGAGGAGTGGTCATGCCAAAGATTTCGCTTTTCCTGTTCCTCGCCTTGAACAGCGGCTTCGCGCACGCTGCCCCAAGTGAAGTTCTGGTGATTGGCGATTCGCAAAGCTACGGAAGTTTCGGCAGTCGTCTCTTAAAGGCCCTGCGCGACGAACACAAGACCACGACCTCTTACTATGCGCGTCCGGGATCGGGCGCACAGTGGTGGCTCGATGGCTCCCAGGCTCCGGCCCCCTGGGGATCCTGGAACGCGCCTCAAGGCGAAGACGAATTGCGCGTTCCCCAGGGACTCCCTACGCCGCTCATCGGCGACCTCATTGCCACGCATCAGCCCCATCTCGTCGTTGTCCAACTCGGCGGCAACATGGTTCCACTCTCCGACGAGACAATTCGCAAGAGTGCGGCCGAAGTGATCACCACGATCAAACTCGCTGGGAGCGGCTGCCTTTGGATCGGCCCTCCTCCCGGAGATGCCCGCCCCGAACCGCGCTATTCAGACTTCTACAAAGTCCTCAAGGAAAGCGCCGAATCCAATGGCTGTACCTTCGTCGACTCGAGACCACTCATCAAGCCCGTGCCTCACGGCGGGGATGGTCGTCACCTCGATACGATGCAAGGTGGAATCGCCGCTTCCAAACAATGGACCAAAGCCGTCTCGGAAAATATTCTTACTGCTCTTCACAAATCGGCGGCAGTTGCCAGTCCGAACTCAAAAGCGTCGCCTTTGAAAAGGCATCGCTGAGCCCGCCCCAGCGAACGAGCATCGAGCGTTTGGTCTCGTCGACCTTGCAGACGACTTCCGATTTTTCTTTCACGTAGCGCGCGTCGCGCGGATTCCAGATATGCCGGTCTTCGTTCGAACCCGCCTTGTAAATGCGCGAACGCGAAACAAAACTGAGCTGGCCCGCGGTCGTTCGTTCGACAAGATTTCCCCCGCCAGCATCGATCACGAAGCCTTTAACGTTTTGTTCGATGAGATACGACGCCATCTCTCCAAGCGCCATCCCCTTCACGATGCCGTCGAAAGTGAGTCGTTTCGGATCGCGCTTAAAACGGAAAGTCTTTTTCTCGGGATCAACCTCGAGGGAGGAGAGGCCCACGGCCGCCGGAAGCGCCTTGAATTCGATCGCTCCGACCGTGATATCGAAGACGCCGCCCGTGTAACCAAAGGCCTCCTGCGAAAGCCGGAGTCCCTCGAAGAAAAGCTCCGAGGGAGACTGCGTTTTATCGAGACCGTCTCTCTCGAGGCGTCTCAGTTCGCTCTCTTCGCTCCACGAAGAGAAGGTCATCTCGTAATAAAGCGCAAAGCTGATGAGCTTGTCCTTGAGGACCGCGAAATCGCCACGGCTCGGCACTCCGCTCATCGCGACCGTCCATTTGCTGCCCATCGCGAGGAAAGAGGCCTCCTGCCTTTGGGGAACTTCTTGAGACGCCAACCTCATTGAGCAGCCCATAAAAAAGACGCTCGCCAGGGTGGATCCGAGGATTAGGAAAACAGGGATTTTTTTTGGACTTAGCGCTTGCATCATATCTGTGATCATTCTATCTCTTCCCTCGGCCCAAGAGTGAGTCGTTAGCTCAGTCGGTAGAGCATCTCCCTTTTAAGGAGAGGGTCCACGGTTCGAGCCCGTGACGACTCACCATTTTTTGTCCTAGGCCACTATTCCAAGCTTTTCAAAGCATTAACGGGACTCCTCCCGTCCTCAACTCTTGACCGTTGACGCATCCCCCCCTTAGCCGGATTCAGAAGACTAAGTTCATTTTTCCTCCTCCAGTTTCCGATAGGTCTTCGACGGTCTATGGGAACTTTTCGACTCCATTTTGGTCTCCTGGGCCTCATCAGCCTCTTCGTCGCGAGCCCCGTCTCGGCAAACGAACCCCTGCTTCCCCTGCCCAACATCGATACGGGCTTAGACCTGCGCAAAGCTCGGCTCGGAAAGCGACTTTTCCAAGATCCCCGCCTTTCCGGCAACAACACCGTTTCATGCGCCAGCTGCCACGTGCTCCAAAGAGGGGGCTCGGATCACAAGGTCGTCTCGATGGGAGTCGATGGGACCTTGGGAGAAATCAACACGCCCACGGTCTTCAACAGCGGCTTCAATTTTCGCCAATTCTGGAACGGTCGCTCCAAGACCCTTGAGGATCAAATCGACGAGCCTTTGACGAATCCCAAGGAAATGCATTCCACCTGGGACGAGGCATTGCCGAAACTGCGCAACGACCCGCAGTATGCGTCCGTCTTCGCCACGCTCTATCCCGACGGCCTCAATTCCCGCAACGTCAAGGACGCCATTGCGACCTTCGAGCGAGCGCTCACAACGCCGAATTCGCGCTTCGACCGTTTCCTACGCGGCGACAACACGATCCTCACCCAAAATGAGCAACTCGGCTACCAGAGCTTCAAAGCTTTTGGCTGCGCTGCCTGCCACCAAGGACTGAACGTCGGCGGCAACATGTACCAGACGATGGGAGTCATGGGAAATTATTTCAAGGACCGCGGCACCCCAATCACGGCGGCCGACCTGGGACGCTACGTGGTCACTCACGATGAACACGATCGCCATGTTTTCCGCGTCCCAAGCCTGAGAAACGTTGCCCTCACAGCTCCCTACTTTCACGATGGTTCTGCGGCTACGCTTCCGAAAGCCGTCGCAACGATGGCCAAGTACCAGCTCGGACGCACACTGACCCGAGAACAAGTCGCGGCCATCGTTGCTTTTCTGGAAACACTTACCGGTGATACGCCCGCCATCCTTCTGGACCGGAGCACGGAGGCGCAAAATCCATGAGAAAGTATTTGCTCCTGCTGGTGCTGGGGGCTGGCATCTTCGCTACCCTCGTCTATTTCTACATTCACAGCGAAAGTCGTCTTGCCCACAAGCATCAAGACGTCCTTCAACTTTTCCTGCGCGCCAAAACCGTCGAGGCCTCGCTGGAAAAGGACTTGCTCGAATCGCGCGCCTTTCTGCTTCTGAACTACGACCTGCTCGTGCAGGAAGAAGCCGAAGTCGAGCGGATCTGCTCCAGTTTCCGCAGTGACGCTTACGGACTCAGTGGAACTTTCAACCACGACATCGACGCCTCCATCAACGCCTATTGCGATGCCATGGAGGCCAAGGTTGAGAAGGTCGAGTCCTTCAAGTCCCGCAATGCGATCCTCAAAAATTCTGTCTCCTTTCTCCAAAAGATCGCATCTCAAAATATTGAGTTCGCGGGACATGACTCGCGCGAAGAAGGACTACGGATACGCGTGGTGAACGCGAGTCTAGCGTACGCACTCGTTTCCACGGCCGATGCAAAGCTCGCACTCGAAAAAGCGATCGTCCTCATCGACCGTTCCCCTGCCTTGCACGGATTGAATGAGTTGGATGCTACGGCCAAGCACGCCTCGAAAATTTTGGAAATCAAAGACGAGCTCGATCGTTTCATGATGGAAACCCTGGATTCAAAGTCCCACGGACTGCTCGACAAGTTGCGCGCATCTTACTTTACGGCTTACGAGAATGACCAGAAGAACGCCTCCTCCTACCGACGCTTGCTCTTCGGGGCTTGTTTGCTTTTCCTCAGCTTTGTCCTCTACGCCGTCGTCCGCGTCTGGTCTTCCGCCCAGGCTTTGGCCCAAGCCAACACGCATTTGGAGAAACGGGTCGAGGAGAGAACCCTTGAGCTTTCTTCCTCCGAGGCGATGATCATGCAGCAGCAAAACATTCTCGTCTCGTTGGCGAAGATGTCGGCGCTAGGCGAAATGGCGGGCGGCATCGCACACGAGATCAACAACCCGTTGGCCACCATCAAAAGCCTCTCCTCGCAAATCTCTGAAATCCTCTCGGACGATCCCCTCGATAAGGAAATGCTTTCGAAGATGTCTCAGTCTATCGAAAAAACCGCAGATCGCATCGCTAAGATTGTCCAGGGTCTGCGCGCGTTCTCTCGCGAAGGCAGCCATGACAACTTTCAGCCGGTCGGCGTGAACTATTTGATCGAGGATACGGTGAGCCTTTGCCAAGAACGCTTCAAGAGTCACGAGATCCGACTCATCGTGGAACCGCTCGCTGCGGAAGTCGCAATCGAAGCGCGTGCCAGCGAGATCTCTCAAGTTCTACTGAACCTTTTAAATAACGCCCACGACGCCATCGAGATGCGCGACGTCAAATGGGTCACGATTGGAGCATGGGACGAAGGCGATAGTATCTGCATTCACGTGACGGACTCGGGCGACGGTCTTGCCGAGGAAGTCCGAGAGAAAATCTTCCAGCCTTTCTTCACCACCAAAGAGATCGGCAAGGGGACAGGCCTCGGTCTCAGTATCTCGCTCGGGATCATCAAGGGACATCAGGGAATACTCAGCGTCGACGAACACCATGCCCACACGCGCTTTATCGTTCGTCTTCCAAAACACCAGGACCCGGCTACCTCGACGGCCGCCTGAAAGAGAAGAGAAGACACGCCATGAAAACTCCCCAAGACTTTACGGTTTTAATCGTCGACGACGAAGAACTGCTTCGCGAGTCCATCATCTTCGATTTCAAGCGCAAAGGTTTCAAAGTCCTTTCCGCGGCTAACGGAACAGTAGCTTTCGAAATTTTTCAAACAAACTCCGTGGACCTCGTGCTTTCGGACATTCGAATGCCGGGGGGTGACGGAATCTTCTTGTTGAAAAAAATACATGCTCGGGGTGGGCAAATTCCTGTGGTGATTTTCATGACGGGATTCTCGGAAGTCGCTCCGGAGGACGTGACGGCGCTTGGAGTCCGAAAAATTATTACCAAGCCTTTTGAGCGCAAAGAACTCATGAGTATGATTTTCGAGATGCTCGGTTTGCCGTTTCCCTGAGACCTCTACCGCGTCGTCCCGACCTTCACTTGATCGCGCCGTGTTGTGAGCAGAAGATTGGCTTTGGCGATCGCGGCCTGCACGTGTTTCAGCGCCTCGAGGTCGTCCGGCTGGAGAACCTTCTTCTCCTCCAGATCTTCCAACAGAGAATCAAGCATAAGACTCGCCGCGCCCAAAGGACTAGCGATATCGTGCAAAAACTTTTTTTCGTCGCTCATCCTTAAATTCTAACGAAGCTTCCGAGACCATTAAAGCCCTGCTGCAGAACTTAACGCAATCCTCACGGAAAGCGGAGCCCGAGAAAGAACAAAGGACCGAAAGACTATAGGATCTTTACCCCCGCTCCCTAGGAGCTACGGTTATGATCAAAGCACGGTTCCGTGGATAGATTGAGGAAACGACCATGCAAAAAATTCTGCTCCTGGACGATGACGACCTTTTTCGGAGATCCGTGAAAACGATCCTCGAAAAAAAAGGGCATCTTGTCATTGAGAGCGCCCTTCCTTCCATCGCGCTGTCCATGCTGAAAAAAAGGAAATTCGACCTCATCATCTCCGATATCCAAATGCCGGAGGAAACGGGAGTTTCTTTTATGCAGAAAGTGAAGGCGCTCCACGATATCCCGGTCGTGCTTATGACCGGTTACTCACAGATTCTCGACGCCGCTGAGGCCGCTCATCACGGGGCCTCAGGTTTCCTCACCAAGCCCTTCAATCCCGCCGAGCTTCTAGACCTCGTCGAAAGCCTTTCCGCTAGCGCGAGAAGCGCCGACTCCGCGAAGCAGGCCTACTGCCGTATCGGACTCACCGAATTCCTCTCCGGCAGCAAGATCCAATACGAGATTTTCGCCAAGGTGGGCGAGAAACACATCCGGATAGCGACCAAAGGTGAAGACCTCGATCCCGAAAAAGTTGAAACTTTCAGGGCGAAGGGCCTCGAGTTTCTCTATATGAAGGCGCAAGACTACGCAGCTTACACCGGTCTCACGCTCACGCTTGCGGCGGCTTCACTCGGACACAAACAAGTCCAGGAAAGGGTGCGCAGTTGGCTGCATCTTTCGAGCGGGCTTTCGGTTCTCGAGCATCTCTCGGTACTGGGTGTAGAGAAGCGCGGTTTCGAATTCGCGAGCCAATTTACGGAAAATACTTTTTCGATGCTCGCGCGCGACAAGAGCTGCTCGGAGACCATCAACCTCCTCTATTCAACTTCTTCGTCCGAGCATGCCCACAGCGTTGGAGTTGCGATCGTCGGCGCCATGCTTGCCAAGGCCGTCGGCTGGACGACACCCTCTAATCTTTCCAAAGTCGTGCTCGCGGGCATCTTCCACAACATTGGACTCAAGGAACTTCCGCCGGATCTTTTGACGAAACCTCGAGCCTCGTTGAATGCCCAGGAACGCAAACTCTACGAAAGTCACACCATTCGAGGCTACGAGATCCTTAGCTCGCTCGACTTCGTGCCCTCCGACGTCGCAGTCGTCGCCCTGGAGCATCATGAGGATTGCTTGGGTTACGGCTATCCCCGTGGACTTGCTGGCAGCAAAATTTCGCCACTCTCGAAACTCATCAGCGTCGCCGATAATTTCGTCGAGTTCGCACTTCAACATCGCGACGAGAAGAAAACTGCCAAAGAGATCGCCGCTCATTTGCTCAACACCAAAAAAGGTTCCCTGCACGATGAATTCCTAACGGGACTTCTAAAAATTGTTACGTAAGCGCAGGGCTATCCATGACATCGAGCGATCACGACGTAGGTCGAAAGCAGTGACTTGAGTTCCTCGGCTTTACGTTTTTGGCGGCCTGCGCATCTTGAAGATTTCAATCAATTCGCCCGGTAGCGAGCAACCGCGCTTACGAGATCCTCGCGGATCACGGGCTTCGAGATAAAATCATTGAAACCCGCCTCGATACAGCGAACCCGTTCTTCCTTCATCGCGTGCGCGGTGAGTGCGATCACGGGACCGCGATAACCGTCGGATCGCAGACGCTTGACCGCAGCGATGCCATCTAGAACGGGCATCTGCACGTCCATGAGCACGAGGTCATAGTGACCTTCGGAAGCTTTGCGATAACCCTGCTCTCCATCGGAAGCGATATCGATCGCCGCTCCAGCACGACTCAGGAAAATTGAGATGAGCGCCTGATTGTCAGGCGAGTCCTCGACCAGAAGAATCTTGAATCCCGAGAGTTGCCCCGCGCTGACGACCGAGCGCATCGGCACGCTGGCGAAGCCGAGCGCCGTGACATACTCCACGTCGGGCTTGGTTCTCGCTTCGACTTTGATCGAAAACTGACTGCCCTTTCCGATCACGCTCTGCTTGAGCACGAAATGCCCGCCCATCGCCTCGGCGAGGCTTCGCGTGAGCACCAAGCCTAGGCCTGTGCCTCCGTAAAGACGCGTGGTCGACGTGTCGGCCTGCGAGAAGGGCTGAAAGAGGTTCTTCTCCTGATCGGGAGAAATTCCCCGTCCCGTATCTTCGACTTCGAAATCGAGGACACCGTCCTTGAAACACACGCGAAGCTCGACCTGACCCTGCTCGGTAAACTTGATCGCGTTACCCACCACGTTCATCAGGATCTGCCTGAGTCGCGTAGGATCGGAGTTCACAATCTTGGGCAGGGGAGTCACCGCCCTCGCGATGAAGCCGATGCCCTTCTCTCGCGCCTTAAAACCGATTAACGACGCAAAGTCGGAGAGCATTTCGATAAGCGAGAAGTCAATGCACTCGATGAGCATCATGCCCGCTTCGACCTTAGAGAGATCCAGAATATCGTCGATGATGCGTAAGAGCTGCGACGAGTTCCGTTCGACGACCGAGAGGAACCCCTCGCGCTCTTCACGCGCTAGGGTTTCGTCGCGCAAGAGACTCGCGAATCCCATGATCGCACCCAAGGGTGTACGAATCTCATGACTCATGTTCGCGAGAAACTGGGACTTCGCCGCATTCGCGCGTTCGGCAATGCTTTTTGCTTCGGAAAGCTCGTGCGTAAGGATCTTTTGTTCGTGGATATCGGTATTGGTTCCGTACCAGGTCTTGATCTTGCCATCACCGTCGAAAATGGGAACGGCGCGGACCACGAACCAGCGATAGACTCCGTTTTTAGAACGCAGGCGAAATTCGTTCTCGTACAACTCGCCCGAACTCAGGGCTTTCGCCCACAAGGCCTGGGTCTGAGCCATGTCGTCTGCGTGCACGAACTTCGCCCAGCCGTTGCCCATATTTTCCTCGTAGGTCGATCCGCTGTAGTCGAACCAGACCTGATTGAAATAATCGAGCTCGCCGTCGGGGCGTGAGCCCCATACGATCTGTGGCATCGAGTCCGCGAGCACTTGGAGTTCACGCGTCGTCGTCTCGAGATTCTCGCGTGCGCGAACGCGGGTCGTGATGTCGACGGTAGTTCCCGTGAAACGAATAGGATTTCCGCCGCTGTCGAAAGTTGGAGCGCCCTTCGCTTCGATCCAGTGGATGACGCCCGAAGAATGCACCACGCGGTATTCGATACGATAGGGTATTTTGCGGTAGACCGCCGCATCGATCGCAGCGGAAACTCTTTCTTTATCGTCGGGGTGTATCACCGCGAGACATTCCTCGAGCGTCGAACGAAACGTTGAGGCGTCGATACCGAATTGAGCCAGAAGAATCGGAGTTACGAAAAGTTCAGAGCTCGGAATCTCGACATGCCAAAAACCAATCTGCGCGATTTCGATCGCTTGATCGAGATTGGCCTTGGTCTGTCGAAGGCTCGACTCGACCGTTTTCAGCGATGTGATGTCTTGGAGGAGAACCAAGGCCGACGCCGGCTGGTTAAAAGCCTCGGGGAGCTGCTCGGAGAAGACTTTGACATGGAAACTTCCCATAGAGCTCTGGATGATGAATTCTTCGCCCTTAACCGACTCGCCTCGCAGGGTCCGCGACGACGGAAGTTGATCTTGGGGGATCATATTCCCGTTGGTATCGAGAACCTTAAAGCTTGAACCGTAAGCATCGACCGCGTCCTGTCCGACGTAGTCCAGGCCGAGCATGCGTTTTGCCGAACGATTGGCGAAAGAAATTTTTCCGCTCTGACGATCGAGCAAGAAGAGCGGCTTCGGCAGGCGATTGAGCGCCTCCTCAAACCAACGATACTGGTTCTCCGCAGCACTCAGTTCTTTTTCGGCACTATGCAGATCTTTGGTCAGGCGCTTTTTTTCGGCGAGCGCGTTGAGGACGAACTCTTCGGTCGCCTGGGCAATGCTCACTTCCAGAAGATCCGCGAGCAAGGTCGCGGCCTTTGGGGAGAGTCCCTGATGAGGAGCCAAAAGCGCGAGCAAAGTTTCACGAAGAATTTTATATTCTTGGTGAATGTGGGCTTTCGTATACTGGCTTTCCGGACTGCTTGGTCGATTGTACTTTTCTCCGAAAAGTCCCGAAGACAAGAATCCAAGTTCGCTTCCTTCCGAACGAAGAAAAGCGCCAAGAGCGCCCAGCTTATCCAGGAAGACTTCGGCGAAAGGGGGCGTATTCAGCGCCTTGAAACCAGGAATTTCAGCATCGGCGCGCTTCAGGTAGGCGTCGCTCGCAATTTTGGCGTTCTTGCCGATAAGTTCGGCAAAATCCACGGCCGACAAGAGTTCGTTTCGCAGCTTACGGGAAAAAAGATTTGAAAAAATAGACATCCGTTATTCCGCGTAGATCTGCGTCGCGTGATTCGCGAGATATTTGACCCAGTCATACTCGAGGCTGATTAGTCTCTTCGAGTAGTGGCCTTTGCCTTCGGGATACTCGGGATTGTAGTCGTAGACCGGTTGATCTTGGGCGCCGTAGATCGAATCGCGAACGTAGAAAGTTCCCTTGCCGCGACAACCGCCCCCGCTGGACCAAGCCGCTTCGATACGACGGCTCGTGTCCTCTTGGGCGCGTGCCTGCGACAGGAGCGAGTTCCTACGATCGCGATACTCGTTCTCATCCGCCTTTTTACGAAGCTCGAGAGGATGTTCCTTCATGTACTTCCGAAATCCTTCGACGAACTGACATTGCTGCGAGTCGCCCTCGTCATCGAAACCGACGATAACCGTGGCGTGCCAGTAGCCGTAGTGGTTGTAGATGAGATGCACGGGAGCCTTGCGCTCCTGGAGTTTTTCTTTGATGAGCTCGACGAGGTTCGCGGGAGCCGCACCGATGTTCCACTGATCACCATGGGGATCAGCATAGAGCACCTCGCGCTTGAAATGCGGCAGTTTCACTTGCTCAATCTGAGTCGTCGAAATCTCATTGATCCAGTTGAAGAGCGTTCCGAAAAGCGCCTCAGGCGAAGCTTCGGCTCGAGCGTAACCGTTTGCGGTATGGACGAAGTGACCCTTCTTGAAAGGATAGCTTCGGTTCGTGGCCGCGTAGCCGAGCATGTTGAAAACTTCGATGGTATCCGTGCGCCAGTTTTTCACGCCGGCTTCGCGGGAAAGCGCGGCGGCCTGGTTGACGGTGAAGCGTTCGCTCAGATCAACGTCGCCGTCCGCTTCGCGCGAGAGCGTAGGATTCAGGCGTGCCGTCCACCACTCGAGAATGCCTGTGAGCGACATGTAAAGACAGGTCCCCGCATCCTCTTGGTCGGGAGCCGCGAGTGCGTAGTCGGTGAGTTCGGAGAACCCCGGAAGCGGCGCGTTCTCAAGAGGCGAGATTGCGAACGTTTTCACCGCTCCGATGCCTTCGGAGCGGTGATTGGGAAACTTCAAGGCTTGGACGTAATTCCAATGGCCCGAAGGACCCGCGAGAGCGACTGCGAGAAGAATCTTGTTGCGCATCTGGGTCTCGAGAATTCTCATAGTACGACGCCTTTTGCAAAGCAGAAGTTGTTAAGAAAACATCTAAAAAATCAGGTGCCGATATGGAAGGGATTGAAGTCGGTATTGGTGTCGTAAACATCCACGCCTTCGTGCTTCTTCAGAAAGGCGACAAGCTTATAAGTGAACGGCGTCATCGCCGCTTCCCACGCCGTCTTGACGGCGCAACCTGTGATCAGCACCGTGATGAGCTGATGCCCGCTCCAGATTCCCCAGAATGCGATGGGATAGAAGATCGCAGAATCCACGAGCTGCCCGAAAATCGTGGACCCGATCGTTCGCGTCCACAGCATACGGCCTTGGGTGAGGACCTTCATTTTGGCCATGATGTAGGAATTGACGAACTCGCCCGCCCAATACGCGAGCACGCTCGCGGCCATGATACGAGGAGCGGCACCGAACGCCGTCTCGAGCGCCGCCTGGTGAGGCCATTCGGGCGCTGGAGGGAACGCAAGTACCGCCATCGACATGAGCGTCGCGAAAAGCTGAGCGCCGAAACCGGCCCAAATCACCTTGCGTGCATGAGCGTAGCCGTAGACTTCAGTGAGAACGTCTCCGAAAATATAGCTGAAGGGGAAAAAGAGCACGCCCGCCGCGAATTTGATACCCCAAAGTTGGCCTAGCTTGCTTGGACCGATGAGGTTCGAACACAAAAGCACGGTCACGAAGGCGACCATAACGAGGTCGTAATATTTGTAGTTTCTGTGGAGCGCAGAACTCTTCGGAACGGCACTCAAGGAGCGATTCCCTCGCAAGTAACGGGAGCCAGGTCGCCCTCGACCTTCCAGTAGAGTTTTTGATTACCCGTAAAACTCTCAACCCACCTCACGCGGCCGGTCTGAGGATTACGCTCGGCGCTGTATTCGATGAAGTGGAGGATGCTGACAGGTTCGTCGAAGGCGTAGGTGTTGTCCTCTAGCCACCCGATGATGCGCTTCTCTTGACCTTCCTGGGCTCCCCAAATCTCGTTGCCGTTATGGATTTCGAAGTTTTTTGATTCCCACCCCGGCGAGAAGTTCGGACAATCCATAGCGATCGCGCGCATCACGAAATTACCGGCCGTGAATTCATGTTTAACGGCGATACGCGTGCAGGCTGCACGTCCGAAGGGAGGCAGGGTGATGAACCCTTGACCTTCCCAGCAGCCTTCCAGCGAATGAGCCGCGCTCAAGAGAGAAACACTAAGAACGCTGAGGGTCAAAATCGTGCGACAAAGCATAGATGGGAGCTAATCATGATTCTTATTTCCACGCATCTTGAGATTTCGGTAACGCGGGCCTAATTTTGAGGGCATATGTCACACGGCTTCACTATTGAAAAATTCCGCATCGAAACCGACACCATGGGCGAAATGAAAGTTCCCGCTGACGCTCTCTGGGGCGCGCAGACGCAGCGCTCGCTCGAGAACTTTCGTGTAGGCTCCGACCACATGCCCCGCTCGGTCATCCGCGCACTCGGCATTCTCAAAAAGGGCGCCGCTCTCGCGAACTTCGATCTGGGCAAACTTCCCAAGGACAAATGCGACTCCATTTGCTTGGCGGCCGACGAAGTCATCGCCGGGAAATGGGACGCCCACTTCCCCCTCGTCATTTGGCAAACCGGCTCCGGCACCCAAACCAATATGAACGCCAACGAAGTCATCTCCAACCGCGCCATCCAAATGCTCGGAGGCGAAGTCGGCTCCAAGAAACCCATTCATCCGAACGATCACGTCAACATGTCACAGTCCTCCAACGACGTTTTCCCCACGGCGATGCATATCGCGGCTGTCGAAGAGTTCGAACGTCACCTGCTTCCGAACCTGAAGAAAATTCATCAAGCCCTGCTCATCAAAGAGAAGAAATTCGAAAAAATCATCAAGGTCGGCCGCACGCATCTCATGGATGCGACGCCCCTCACGCTAGGCCAAGAATTCTCCGGCTACCGCACTCAAGTTGAGTACGGCATCGAGCGTGTCGAGCAAACCCTTCCCCGTCTGCGCCAACTCGCTCAAGGCGGCACCGCCGTTGGCACCGGCCTCAACGCTCACCCGAAATTCGCGGTGCTCGTCGCCGAAAAAATCTCCGAGATCAGCGGTTGCAAGTTCGTCACCGCTCCCAACAAGTTTGAAGCGCTCGCCGCCCACGATGCCTTCGTTTTCGCGCACGGCGCCCTCAAGACCCTCGCATGCTCTTTCATGAAAATCGCGAACGACGTACGCTGGCTGGGATCAGGACCCCGCTGCGGTCTCAACGAACTGTTGCTTCCCGAAAACGAGCCCGGATCTTCGATCATGCCCGGTAAAGTGAACCCCACTCAGTCCGAGTCAATGACCATGGTCTGCTGCCAAGTCATGGGCAACGACGTCGCGCTCAACATGGGCGGCGCGAGCGGAAACTTCGAGCTGAACGTTTTCAAGCCTCTCATGGCGCACAACCTACTTCACTCGACACGGCTGCTCGGCGATTCCGCTTCGAGCTTCGTTGATCACTGTCTTGACGGACTCGAGCCCAACGAAGCCGCGATCAAGAGTCATTTGCAGAATACTCTGATGCTCGTGACCGCGCTGAACCCACATATCGGTTACGACAATGCAGCCAAGATCGCGAAGAAGGCCCACAAAGAGAACAAGACTCTCAAAGCTGTCGCGATCGAGCTAAGCCTGCTCACTTCGGAGCAGTTCGACCAATGGGTCCGCCCTGAAGACATGATTTCGCCCAAATAATTCGCATTACATTTTTCACGAGTCCGCCCGGGCTACGTCCGGGACGGATTTCACGGAATCCGACACCTACGAGCTTCAAAAAAAGCCCATTTCGCCCCTTAAATCCCTAATTAAAAACAGGCATTTAGTTCCATTTTGGAACCACCTTAATTGGGTTTGACGCAAAGCATTAATTTCCTTCCCTCACGATCCGAAGTCTGGTAAAAACTCGCTACTTAGATCATATACGATTCGCCGCGTTAGACCCTTTGAGATGATCTAATGGGGCAAATCGTGTAGGCCTAATCCGTCAGGGATC
>JBDSDI010000123.1:0-14442 GCA_039920645.1 Bdellovibrionota bacterium
CGACTTCGATCGCTGAAGCCAGCGAGCTCATGAGGTAAGCCTTGTTGTAGACGCCCGTGAGTTCGTCCGTGCTTCCTTTGTGATGCAGCGTTTCGGTCAACGACGTATCGAGCGGGTTCTCCGAATATTTGAAGACGCAGGTTCCGATCTTGATGAGATCGTTTTGCTGAAGAACTTGGGGGCGCTCGATCTTCTCTTTGTTGAGGATCGTACCATTGGTGCTTTTGAGATCTTCGAGAATGACGGTGCCGCCTTCGCGACGCACTTGGGCATGATGGCCCGAAACGGCACGCTGCTGGATCACGACAGCGTTGTCGGACTGACGTCCGATCTGAGAGACGCCTTCTTTGAGACGGAATACTTTTCCGAGCATTTCACCTTGGACGACGATAAAGGCCGGATCGAGCTTCGATGCTTTATTGAGCAGATCCTCAGTATCCGTTCCCACTTGAGCCATGACTTCCGTCTGAGTTGAAGTGACACGCACCTCTTCCCAATTGCCGGAATCTTTTTTCTTCTTGTCGTCAACGGCCATGATATTCGCTCCTAGTACCAAACTTTATACGGTTTCTGGCAAAGTTTCGCCATCGCGCCCAGAGAACCTATCGAACCACTGTCTCCCGACGCGATTTCCTCGCAAAGTTGGGGAATCGAGGTCAACTTGATCTGATAGCCCGTGCGTCCTTTGAGACTACCGGCACTTCCCCCTCCTCCGCCCAGCGCTTTGGCGACTTCACTCGGATTGGCGGGATAGACGTCGGGATTAAAGGCCGAAGCTACGGAGACATAGTCGGCGTAGAAGAGAGGTTTATTGCCATCGCGGAATTCTCCGTTAGTTCCGAAGCGAGGATCCACGAAGTGCCAGGCAGCGATCTCGTCGCCGCTGGTTTGACGATCGGGAAGAAAATAGGCGGTTTTGCCTTGGATCCCCATGTTGCCAAGGCCCAAAATGTTGAGGATAGGTGGATCGTTGGGGTACATGGCGATATCTGCAGCTCCCCGTCCGAATTGACCTGGAGGATCGGGGAAAATACTCCAGAAGAGTCCTTCAAAGAGTGTCGGTGCGATCGCAAAGGTCACGAAGGACGGGTTGTTTTCCACGCTCGGACGCAAGGAGGTCCTGCCGGAACTACTGCCTCCAAGCGCATCGTAGAGCGCCCTGAGAATTTTCTTGTGCCCCATGCCGTAGATCCCGTTCCCCTGTTTCGCATAGTCGCCCGGATAAAAACTAATATTGGCGAAGTTATCGCCGCCCACTCCTCGACGGTCACCTGTGAGTTCCAGGTTGCTCAGTTCTTTGTCGGGGCCGATGCGCGAACCGAAAGGCTTGGCCGCTCCCACGGCGACGAGGGTCGGAGTGAGGCCCGTGGGCCAGAAAAGCAGGTGTGGTTTGACGGTCGCGCGCAGCGCCACAAAAAGAGGAATTTTCGGAGGGAGCGACGAGTTGAGCGCTCCGGAACCGTTCGTCGCACGCGATCGCGAAACTCCAAGCTCAATCTCGTCCGAACGGCTGTTGAGAATTTCTGCGACGCACTCCGCCCCTTTGTTCACGAAGTTTACCGAACGCACCATGATCTGCGTCTTGTTGACCTCAAAATAAGCGACGCTGTTGGATCCGCTTCCCGTGGGTGGCGCGCGCGTGGACGCGGGATTGATATACTCGAGGGTAACTTGGTTACCGGCCCTGTTTGCGGAAATCAGGTTATCGAGGAAAGTCTGCGCGACGGCGGCATCGGCCAAATTATTCGATCTGAGAACGTCGGGCGAAGACGAGAACGCATTGGAGAACTCCCCGATCATTTTCTCGAGGGCGGTGTGCTGAATTTGGTTGCGCTTCGCAAGACGCTCCATGATGTACCGAAAATAACCCGTGTTCTGGCCCGCGGCGTCTCCGCATGTTTTCTTGATTTCTTCGCTGATCGCAAGGTTGGCAAGACTGATCGCCTGAACGAAAGGGTTAAGACTGGGAATGGGGGTCCACTGAATATGCGGAATGCCCGTCGAAGCGCCCACGAACTTGCACATGTCGGTTTCGGGGAATGCGCGCGCTTCGGCGCCATACTGGATTTCTACATTGGGAGCGTAACCCGGATACTGCTGGCAGATACCGAAGACGAGTTTGCCACTTTCTTCGACCTGATCGTAAAGATTTCCGCCGCTCAAGACTTCGTTTTTGAATCCGACGTTGAAGCGCGACTGAGTGACGTAAAGATCCGCGAGCACGAACTTGTAGTTCTGGCGCATGCGATAATTCACGACGCTAATGCCGTTCAGGAAACGCGCCTGGTAGGACGCGCCAACCATCGACGCGAAGTCGACGGAGTTCTGAAGGTTGATTCGAGCCTGAACCAGGTGCCCTACCGCGACGACCATCCCGAAGAAAATGATCAACGTGGTGGTGAGCATCGCCATCATGATGAGGATCTGCCCGCGTGCCTTTTTCATAGGAAACTTATCGTCCTTTAAGCCGCGAAATCTGAGTCTCTTCAGCCAAAAGCGCGTTGCAAATCTCGCTTGAGATCCTCGAGGTCCTCGAGGCCGACGCTCACACGCAGGAAAGAGTCCGCGATGCCGTTTTTCTCACGGATTTCTTTGGGAACGCTGGCGTGAGTCATGATCGCCGGATGCTCGATCAAGCTTTCGACACCGCCGAGGCTTTCGGCCAACGTGAACACTTTGACTTTTCTGAGTAGGGACTGCGCATCTTCGAGACCGCCTTTGAGGTAGAAACTCAGCATCCCACCAAAGCCACTCATCTGGTCCTTGGCTAACGCGTGCTGCGGATGGGACTTGAGTCCGGGATAGATGACTTTGGAAACTTTCGGATGTTTTTCGAGCCACTCCGCGAGTTCTTGCGCACTCTCGCCATGAGCTTTCATACGAACGGGCAGCGTCTTGAGACTTCTTACCACCAGCCACGAATCAAAAGGGCCGAGTACCGCCCCGATGCTATTCTGATGGAAGTAGAGTTTCTCTGCCGTTTCTTTGTCGCGCGTGATCACGCATCCGCCGACGACGTCACTATGACCGTTGATGTACTTCGTCAGCGAGTGCAATACGAAGTCCGCGCCGAGATCGAGCGGCTTTTGGAAGTACGGGCTCATGAACGTGTTGTCGACGGCGAGCTTGGCGCCGACGGCTTTCGCGCGCGCAGCGACTTTTCGGATATCGATGAGTTTCAGCAGAGGATTCGTGGGAGTTTCGACCCAAACGAGTTTGGTGTTCTTTGTAATGCTCTCCTCGATCTTGGAGACTTCGGCGAGATCAACGAAACGGAACTTGTAGCCTTGGGGTTCGAGAATTTTCGTGAAGAGGCGATAGGTTCCACCGTAGACGTCGTCGCAGCAGACGATCTCGTCGCCAGGTTTGTAGAGATTGAGAATGAGAGAGGTGGCCGCCATGCCGGAACTCATCGCGAGTCCGTAAGTTCCGTTCTCGAGAAGCGAAAGCGCATCTTCGAGAATGCGACGAGTGGGATTGTGCGTGCGTGAATATTCGAACTCACCGAGCGGCTTGCCGGCTTCGCGTTGGGCGTAGGTCGAATTTTGCACGATCGGAGGCATCACCGCGCCCGTGATGGGGTCGGGATGCTGTCCGCCGTGGATCGCGCGCGACGCGAACCCCAGTTCAAGAAAAGGTTTGAGACGCGTTTCGGGATCTCCAAAATGGGATGTCATACAGGTCAAACTCCTTCGATCGTACGTGCGCCGGGAAGATACTCCACCGTTCCGGTGTTGCGCGACTCTCCCCACGCAGGATTGACGTTTTGTTTTGCGAGCCAGGGATCGTTGAAAACTTTGCTGAGGTAGCGGGAACCGCTGTCGGGAAGAATGACGGCCGCACGCGCGGGTTTCGCCCCTTGGCTTTCGATCCACGCGAGATACTGAACGGCACCGAAGAACGCGAGACCGCAGCTGCCTCCGACGAGAAGTCCCTCGGAACGCGCGAGCATCTGAGTCGCAGAAATGGACTCTTGGTCATTCACGTAAACACAGTCGTCGGCGAGACTGAGATCGATGGTCCCAGGCATCATGTCTTCGCCCACGCCCTCGGTGAGATAAGACGCAACCGGGCTCGGTTTATTTTCATGCACGAGTCCGTAGTAGATGCTGCCGACCGGATCGAGACCGATCGCCTTCAGAGACGGATTCTTGGATTTCAAAAAGCGCGCCGTGCCGGTGAAAGTCCCGCCCGTTCCCATGCCCGCGAAGAAGTGATCGATCTTCTGATCCATCTGCTCCCAGATCTCGGGACCGGTCGTCTCAAAGTGCGCGCGCGGATTGTCGGGATTGAAATATTGATTGGCGAGAAAAGCTCCGGGGATCTGCTGTGCGATTCTCTTGGCGGCATTACAATAGTAATCCGGATGCTCCGGCTCAACCATGGGTGAGACGATGACCTTCGCTCCGTAAGCGCGCAAAGCATTCACTTTTTCGGCAGACATTTTGTCGGGCATCACGAAAACACAGGTGTAGCCGCGCGTAGCGGCGACCAGAGCGAGTCCGGCCCCGGTGTTTCCCGAAGTCGCTTCGACAATCGTGCCGCCGGGTTTCAGGAGACCCTCGCGCTCGGCTCCTTCGATGATAGTCAGGGCGATGCGGTCTTTGACGCTGCCTCCGGGATTGAGATACTCGACTTTGGAGAAGACTTCGCTCTTGATCGTGAAACAGGGAGCCTTGAAGCCTTTGGAACGAAGCCACGCGCCCGTAGGCACGTCCCTGAGGGATCGCGTCATGCGGACAAGAGGCGTGTGGCCGATGAGTTCGGTGACGGAGTCTACGGCTTTTTTGGAGGGATCCACGCGCATTCCCAAACTCTAGAGTCAGATGGGTCCGATGGCAACGCAGGGTCCGAAGCCTCAGCAGCGAAATCAGATGAAACGTTTTTGACGCGAACCGCATCCGCTTGTTAGACACAAAAGATGAGTTTGTTCTTCAACGAGACCCATCAGAGCCTCAAAAACACCGTTCGACGCTTCGCAGAGAGCGCTATCGCGCCCTTCGCCGCGGAACTGGACGAATCCCAAGGCTTCAACGAAAAAGCGCTTCGTAAAATGGGAGAACTCGGCCTTTTGGGAATTACCGCGAGCGCGGCTCACGGAGGAAGCGAACTCGATGTCGTCGCTGCGACGCTCGTCATGGAAGAACTGGGCGCCGTCTGTGCCAGCACCACATTGTCGTACTTAGCCCACGCCATCTTGGCCGTGAACAATCTGAACACGAACGGATCTGAAGCCCAAAAAATGAAGTATCTGCCACGTTTGTGCTCGGGAGAATGGATTGGCGCGATGGCCATGAGCGAAGCCGGAGCGGGATCCGACGCTATGGGACTGCAGCTTCAGGCAAAAAAGGAAGGCGATAAATACATCCTCAACGGCGCCAAGATGTGGATCACCAACGGCCCTTACGCAGATTTCTTTTGGGTCTACGCTAAGACCGGGCCCACGAAAAAAGACATCAGTACTTTCATCGTCGAGAAAACTTTCAAAGGATTTTCCGTCGGCAAGAAAATCCACAAGCTTGGCATGCGCGCCTCGCCAACCTCGGAACTTATCTTCCAAAACTGCGAAGTTCCGGCGGCAAACCTCGTGGGTGCCGAGGGTTCCAGCGGCTCCCACATGAAAGCGAACTTGCTCGTTGAGAGAATCACGATCGCCGGAATTTCCCTCGGCCTCTCGCGTGCCGCAATCGCTTATGCCACCCGCTATGCAAAAGACCGCAAGCAGTTCGGCACTCCCATCCTTCAGTTCCAGCAAGTTTCGAAAATGCTGGCCGATGCGACGGCCGAATACCTGGCGGCCCGCTCGCTGACCTATGAAGCGGCCGCAACCGTTGATAAAGAAGGTCTCTATTCGCCGACCGCGCTGATGCTCGGGACCTCCGCAAAACTTTTTGCTGCGCACCGCGCGACGAAAATTTGCCTCGACGCGATCCAGATCCTCGGTGGATACGGATACACGAAGGAATTTCCCGTTGAACGCTACATGCGCGACGCGAAACTGATCGAGATCGGCGCTGGCACCAATGAAATCATGCGGGTGATCCTGGGGAGTCAGCTCGACAAGGACGTCCTTCCCGGCTTCTGAGATCTTGCGCGGAAATGACCTGCGAAGAGTAGACAACAGTAGCCCCGCCATCTTAAACAAAGTCTGAGGACTTTTTTAAGATGGCGCAGATCGGACTCAACGTTCAATTCGAAGACGGTCTTTTCGGCAAAGAGCTCGAGTACTGGGTTCCCCACGAAGAAAGCATGGCCGACTTCGCACGCATCAAAGAGCGCTCCCAATCGTGGACCTCCAATCCCAACAATCCCGACAAGATCTTCTCGGGCTATCGCCGTCAGATCCTGGCCTCCGAAGGACTCGCCGAAAGCGTGGCGCTCGCCACGGAACTTCGCCATAAGTTTTCCACGCTCGTCGTCCTGGGAATCGGCGGCTCCGCTCTCGGCGTTCGCGCGATTCTAAACGCTCTCTCCCACACGATCACGGACGCGCGTCGTATTGAAGTCCTCGATAATCTCGACCCCGTCGAGTTCCAACGTATTTTCAAAACTCTGGACCTCCCCAAGACCGCTTTTGCCATCGTCAGCAAAGCGGGCGGCACCTTGGAAACGATGGCGCAAACCTCGATCGTGCTAGCTCGTCTCAAAACCGCGGGCCTCAAGCCCGAAGATCATCTCGTCGCGATCACCGATCCTTCAACGGGAAGCTTGAGAGCCTGGGTCAATGACGCCGCTCTCAAAGCGCTGCCTGTTCCCTCCGACGTCGGCGGTCGTTTCAGCGTCCTCACGCCCGTTGGGCTTTTCCCTCTCGCATTCGCGGGGCTCGACGCCAAAGCTCTTCTGAGCGGGGCTCAAAGTTTTATCAAAGGAGAAATCTGGGACAGCTCGACGCTCACGCGCCTCGCGCAGCGTTTCGCTGAATACGAAGGAGAAGGATTCGCGGGTCACGTCATGATGCCCTATGCGACCATCCTCAAAGATTTCTCGGCCTGGTTCGTTCAGCTCTGGGGCGAAAGCCTCGGGAAAGAATCCGCGCGCGGTCAAAAAGTCGGATCGATTCCCGTCGCTGCCGTAGGCGCGACCGATCAGCACTCGATTCTACAACTTTTGGTCGAAGGGCCGAATCGCATCATTACGGGATTCGTGACGGTACGCGATTGGAATTTCGCCGAAGCGGACTCTATTCAAATGACGTCCGCACTCCCCGAGCATTTCTCCAAACTCGGCTTCGCGAAAGGCTCGAGCTTTGGTCGTATCCTCGAAGCGCAGTGCCAGGCGACACGCAGCGTGCTGCTGAAGCGGCAGCGTCCGACTTATCTCATTCAGATTGAGCGTCTCGACGAAGCCCACATGGGCGCACTGATCGCTCTGTATATGGACCTGACAACCTTCACGGGCGCTGCCCTTGAAGTGAACCCCTACAACCAGCCCGGCGTCGAAGAGGGAAAGACGATTCTTCCCGGTTTCTTCGCGACCTAAGTCTTCGAAAAGTTCAGATTTTTACTTAAGCTTCACAAGCTAACGCGAACTTAGCTTGAGCAAAAATCGCAATTTGCTCAAACTAAGTTAAAGGATGCGAGCCGTATTTTTTTCGGCCCGGTCTAAGGGGGATGTATGATGCGCAATTCGATTTTTAAAACTATCGCTTTAGGAAGTTTCGCTCTTTTGGCGAGCGGGGCCGTTGCAGAGTCCCCCGTCTCTCAATGTATTATCTCCACGCCTAAGGGCGGGAAAACGACCGATCAAATTACTGAGGTCCAGTGTTCTTATTCTTTCAAGGCGCGCATTAAGAAAGACTTTGGTGACGATGGCAAAGTGGAAGTAGCCACGCTCCCGGCAGACGCGAAAGTTTCCTTCGATGGAGTGGACAAGTCCGAGGCCTATTTCGAAGGCGGCAAGGTCACTCTTGAAAAAATAGCGGATCCCGAACCTCCGACGGGTGCTGTTTTGACACCAAGCTCAGAGCTGCAGTCTGCGTCGTCCCTCCAGAGTCCTTACAAATACACAAACAAAGTCCAAAAGGTGAGCAGTGCCCAAATCACAGCTCGTCGCGCGGCACTCAGTAAAGACGGCTCCCTTAGCAAAGACGACAAGGCAACGCTCGCTAAGATGAAGGAAAACCATGAACTTTCGACTGTCGGCCCACGCCTCGACGCTCTCGAAGTAAAAATCGCAGCGATGGCCGATTCCGGAAAGTACACGCCCGCTCAAATCGAAAGACTTAAGGCCACCTTGATCGACGCTCAACAGCTCGAGCATGTGCAAGCTCGCGACAAGAAACTCGACCGCAAAGAAGCCGAGCGCCTCAATCGCAGTGTCATGTTCCTCGAGGCACAAGCGGCAGTCATCTCGGGAGACGGACTCACTGAAATGACGGCGTTGGTTCACGAGGTTATCTCCAACGCTCGAGCGGCCAAACGACTCACCGCTGCGGAAAGCGCAGAAGTGACGAAACAGATGGAGGCGTTCAACACGAAGAGAGCCGAGTACGCAAAATCTGATGCCTCCATCAGCGATAGCGAACGTGAAGAACTTTTGACGATGCTTCGGGAGACTCAAATCTACGTCCGAGATAAACGCGACGCGAAGGTGAACGTCGGCGATTACGCCTCGAATACGACAAGAGAAATCCTTGCGGCGCGCAATGACGGTTTGCTCGGCAAGAAACAAGCAGAATCCATGATCGCACAGATCAACAAAGTCGTGAAAGACTCGAAGGACAACAAGGAAGACAAAGAACAAATTTTTGCCAAAATCCGCGCGATCCGTGGGAATGAACTCGACTTCGAGGACGCGAATCTGAAGAGAAAAGAAGCCATGAAGAATAACAAAGATAAGCAAGACGACGACAACGCTAGTTCCGAAAGAGCATACAGAGCCCGCAAGGCGGCAGATCATGAAATGCCTGTGGTCCACACAGTGCACACAAAAAAGCATAAGTAGAGAGTGCGTCGAACAAAGTCCTCACCCAAGGCGGAGCCGAAAGGCCCCGCCTTTTTGCTTTCAGGGGATTTAAAGGGCTTTCTTCACGCAATCTTCACGAGTGTCGAGCCCGTGTATGGTCGATAATAAAATCATGGAATTGCTTTTCAGGAGAGGCCTGAGTCTTATCATTTGCTGGAGCGTGGGCGCGCAGGTTTTTGCCGCGGACGCTCCTGCCGCAACGACGACGCCTGCTACCGGCGACAAGCTCGACAATGAGGCCGAGGTAGGTCTGCAGCAGTCGATCAACGATATCTACACGAAGTACAACTCGCAGATCGCGGGCATGAAGGCTCAGTCCGATCAGCTCAACTCGACCGGAAAATCACAGTGCGCTCTGGAAGCCAAAAATGCGCAGAACGAAGCGGCCCAAGGCGAATCCGCTGCGAAAATGCAAGCGCTGCAAGGCATGATGCAACCCGGAGCTGAAACCCTTGGTCACGTTGTCGACGCAGGCTTGAAGGGTGTGAGTGGTGAGAAGGCTGCTAAGGAAGCCGCTCTCGCGAAGACTATAGAACTTTGTACGAATACGGAACATCTCGCGTGCGACAAAGATGGAGCGAACCCGCTTCCCGTCACTGAAACGAATTGCCCCGGATCGACGCCTAAAGACGCTTCTACCGCATTGCAATCAAGCATGATCGCGAGTGGGTGCAAAACAAATTTTAACACCGATGCGGCACGCTATTCGGACAAGATTGCTTCGCTGAGTAAAGAAATCAAAGATACCGGCGGCGCAATGGACGGTCTCGTGAGTTCCGGCATGCAGCTCGCAGCGGCCGGCATCAGCGGCATCATGATGAACAAACAAGCCAAGGAAACCGCGGCCTACATGAAAGAAAGCGCTGACGGACAAGAAGCACTCTGCAACAAACAAATCGACGCGCAAATCACCGCGCTCACCAACCAAATCGCACAACTCGAAGCCGCCAAAGCGCGCGACTTGCTAATGGCGAACATGATGGCCGAATACCAAACGAAAGTTCGTCGTAAGAACCAAGTCCAGAATGACCCGACCGCCACCAACACAACCAATGGCGGAAGCATCGACGTCGGATCCGGCGCTCCCTTCCAGCCCTACGTTCGTCCCGTTCAAACCGTGCCCTTCGCGAACAAAGGAGGCGGCGGCGGTGCCAATGCTCCTGCGGGTGGCGGTGCCGGCGGCGGAGCAGGCGGTGCCTCGGCTCCTAACTGGGATTTCGGTGGCGGCGCTGGATTCGACGGCGGCAGCCGTCTCCCCGACCAACCCGAATCGGCGACCTATGCGGGATCGGGCATGAGTGCATCCGTCGTACCCAAAAACGGCAGCGGTTTCGGTGCGCTCGAAGCGAAAGGTGCCGGTGCCGGCGATGCGGAACGTGATCCCGCCAGCGAAGGCGAAGTCCTGGGCGACGGAGGGCTGCGCGTGCTGATGGCGCGCGCGAGTCTGATCCATACTCGCCACGCGACCACTCTGATGAAGAGCATCGATTTCGATCGTCTCGCCAAAACCCAAGGGATCTCGCCGCGTCCCGCTTCGGCGTCTAACGCCGGCCCCAACTAGACTCCGTTTAACTGAAGCCTCAACCTGCGGATCTCGACTCTTTCAAGGCCGCGTGCTGAGATGCCACCATGTCTCGGCATCTCTTTCGCGCGATTTTCGGCACGACTCTCCTTCTGATTTCGCTCAACACCGTGCAGGCGCGCACCCTCGTGGTGCCCTACCCGGGCCTTCTCGAACAGGAAGGCCTCCTCCAACCCAGTGTCTTGCTCGGCAAACCTGGCTTCTCGATGGAAGGCCTCGCTTCTAACGGTGTCCTGCCGTCGAGGTTTTCCGTCGCCGGGGCATTTCCGCTTTTCAGTCAGACGACGCTTCGCGGTTCGGGTTGGATGTGGGCTGTGCGCACGGGCATCACCGACTACACTTACGATCCGGGGACTCTCTTCGCCGCAGGACACTATTCGCTCGAAGTCGGTCTCGGCCGCGGGACGGCGGCGCCTCTTTTCGAGGACCGTTCCGGCCTTCGAGGATACATGGAGCTGAGTCTCAGAACGGAGCGCGCCCGCTACGATCGCCGCGTAACGGAGATTTCGCAAACGCTCGGCAACGAGGTGCGCGACAAGAAGACTTTCGTGAGCCTCAAGATCGGCGCAGGATCATCTCTCGACTCCGAAGGACTCGTCAATCAGAAGCCCGGGACCTGGGGCAACCGCGTGCAGATGCAAGTCTACCTTCCCATGCTGCCGACATCGGACCACGCCGGCAAGCTCGCCAATCTTATGGTGCAAGGCTATCGCCTTTGCCCCACTCAAGTCTGGCTCTGCGGATGGCAGCTGAGCTATCATCACAACTTCAAAACGGTGCGTGGAGCAAACTTTGAAGAACTCTCAGATCTCGCGGGCTTTGGAATTTTCGTCAACTACTACAGGCGCGAGGACTATAACATCAGCACCCGGCTCACGTGGCCGTGGGTCGGCAACGCGATCCGAAAAGGCTTCGAGTCCTTGCCGGTCATGCAGCTCCTTTTGACAAAGAGCTACTAAGATTCAGATCCCCATTTCTAAGGGCCCCATCAAATTGAGTTTGAAGCTGGGGGGAAGAGCGGGATCCGACTGCGCATCGAAGATTTTCTTTTCGATGCTGAGGCGCAACTCCAGCAGCGCATGCATAAGATCGTCGAAATTCTGTCCTCGGAATCCTTCCACAAGCGTCACGAAATCCTTGGCCTCCTGCTTGAGACCAACGTCGTCGAGAGTGCTGATGAAGAGCTTGATGCTCTCGGAAGCCGGCCCTTCCGCCGCCAGAACACGCACCACACCGTCGAGACTGCTCAGGAAAACGAGAGACGATGCGGTCGGACCGAGAAAGACGGGACGGATCGAGGTGTACCCGTCCATCGAAAGCGCGAAGAGCAGAACCAGACAAACGCGTTTTTTCTCCCAGCTTCCGTCGCCGACACCGCCACATTCATCCACGACGCGCTTTTTTTGAAAGTTATGCCAAAAGGCGTAGAAAATGCTGCTGCCTTTGAGGGGCGTCGAGAGATCGCTGAGCTTGGAGGAAAATTCGATGTTCTTTTCTTTGAGACCAAAATCGTGGGTCTTGGACGCATCCTGCAAATTGCGGAACTCCGCCACGGCATGTTGAGTCGCCTTCGGGTTTCCGGAAGATTTCAGGAAGACGGCGGGCCATACGAGAACGGAAGCCATGAGCAGCATTCCCGCCAGACCCAAACTCCTGGTCCTTAAATTGGATTCGATCGCTTCGAGACGCAGTTTCAGCAGGAAGGCCAGTACAAGTCCGAGAGCCCATACGCCCGCGAAGACCGGAAGATCTGCGAGCCATAGAATATAAAAATCGATTGCAGGCCCAAGAGCCCACGACGCTTTCGCGCTCAAAAGGGAAGTGTTTTGCGAGAAAAAGAAAAAGTTCTGAACGGCGCCTACGAACACGCCGGCAAGAAACAAGGGACGTGACCACCGTGACAGCGCAGCTCCTGCTTCGGAAGCTTGAGCCTTCTTCGAAGCGGACGACAACGTTTGCGGCATCGATTCGGGACTATCGAGAGAAGGTGAAATCGATGAAGCTACGGTATGAGGCGGAGTGGCGCCGAGATCCAAGACTTCGGTCCTCTCATGGGACTCTTCGTCGGGATTTTTCCAAGAGATGGTGATGAGTGTCTTCGCCAACTTGAGATTGATCTCGCGCTCTCGAGGCGCAAAGAGCGCCTCGAGGAATGGACTGTCTTGCGGCATGCGAAAACTTCCATTGGAAGACTCCAGGTCGCGCACGCGTAAAACTGAAGCATCCCAAAGAAGTTCGAGATGTTTCATCGAAATCGAATCGGCATCGATCTGCAGATCCGTTTCCGCAGCGCGTCCGATGAAGAAAGGAGTATTCACCTGCAGCAAGAATTCCGAGCTGCGTCCCAAGTAGTCGATGCGCAGGCTCAGAGGAGTGGTCTTGGACATCTTCCGGTAGTTTAACACCGAAAATTAAAAAACCGAGCCCCACTCTCGTGAAGCTCGGTCGTCGAGGACGTTTCGAAACGGAGTGGAGGCTTACTTGAGACCTTCCGCGCGTTCTTTTTGGTATTGCTTCATCAGGGTCTCTTGGACCGCGCGAGGAGCCGCTTCGTATTTCGCGAATTCCATCGTGAACTCGCCTTTACCTTGAGTCGCCGAACGCAGAACCGTCGAGTAACCGAACATTTCCGAGAAGGGAACGTTCGCCGAAGCGATAACGTAGCCTTCGTTGGTTGCGGTATCGAGGATGACGCCGCGACGCTGGTTCAAGTTGCCGATGACGGCGCCTTGGAACTCTTCGGGAGCCTGAACTTCGACCTTCATGATGGGCTCGAGGATCGTAGGACCGGCGGCCATGTACGATTCGCGGATTGCGGCCATCGCCGCAACACGGAACGCCATTTCCGACGAGTCGACCGCGTGGTAAGCGCCGTCTTCTACGGTGCAACGAACGCGAACGACGGGAGCGCCGATGAGCATGCCCTTCTTGAGTTGCTCTTGGAAGCCCTTGTCGCACGCGGGGATGTATTCCTTAGGAATCGATCCGCCAACGGTTTCGTTGATGAACTCGTAGTTCTGAACCGCGTCTTCGGGAAGGGGCTCGAGGTAGCCTTGGATCTTCGCGAACTGACCCGAACCACCCGTTTGCTTCTTGTGGGTGTAGTCGAGGCGTGCGCGCTTGGTGAAGGTTTCACGGTAAGCGACCTGAGGCTGACCGACTTCGACTTCACAGTTGAACTCGCGCTTCATGCGCTCGATGTAGATTTCAAGGTGCAATTCGCCCATACCGGAGATCAGGGTCTCACCGGATTCTTCGTCGCGGGAAACGCGGAAGGTCGGGTCTTCACGACCGAACTTGCCAAGCGCCTTGGAAAGGTTGACTTGAAATTCGCGCTTCTTGGGTTTGATGGAGAGCGAGATCACGGGATCGGCGATGTGCATCGAGTTCATCGTGTACTCGATCGTTCCGTCGGTGAAGGTATCGCCCGAAGCGCACTCGACGCCGAAAAGCGCAACGATGTCGCCACCGCTCGCTTCTTCGATATCCATCATGTCGGCAGAGTGCATGCGCACGAGACGCGGAATTTTCACTTTTTTGCCGTTATTGATGTTGTAGATGAAGTCGCCTTTACGGAGCGTACCTTGGTAGATGCGCATGTACGTGAGCTGTCCGTAACGACCATCTTCAAGCTTGAAGGCGAGTGCGACAAGCGGCTTGTTCGGATCGGGAATGAGCAAGACTTCGGCTTCGCCGTTCTTTTGATCGAGCGCTTTTTCTTTCGACTCGAGGGGCGTCGGCAGATAGCGGATAACGCCGTCGAGCAGATCCTGGACGCCTTTGTTCTTGAACGCCGAACCCACGAAAACGGGGGTGAAGTTCAGGGACATTGTCGCTTTGCGGATGACGGGAATCATTTCGGCTTCGGTGATTTCTTTGCCATCGAGGTACTTCTC
>JBDSDI010000124.1:0-3048 GCA_039920645.1 Bdellovibrionota bacterium
GCCTCATCCTTGCTAAATACCTTCCATGAGTTCCTTGGGAGGTGCCATGTCGTTTATTCATAAAACAGTTCGTCCTGATTCCCGCCGCACGACGCTGCTCGCGGTTGCCGTAGGTCTTTTGGCCGCCGGTTGTTCGCAAGCACCCGCGCCCTCGGTTCAGGCCGACAAGCACGTGGCCAATTCCTTCGCGGCAGTTGCTAAGGACGATCTTAAAACGATGCTCAGTACGAGCATCGGGGTTTCGCGTCTCGGCGACGTCGCTTATCTCGAAATCAAAAAGGACGCTCTCGATAAGGAGTTCCTCCTTTCCGGATCCATCATCGCTCAACGTGGCGCGCCCACGAGCAGCGGTCTGCAAGGTCGCGTCGTCGCCTTCTCCAAAAAAGGGAAGTCGATCTTCCTGATGGAAGCGACTGACGGTCATATCGTTAACGATGTTCTCCCTTCAAGCCTCATCCTTGCCGAGATCCCCGTGATCCTGGAAACAGAAAATTCCTATATCCTCGATTTCAATTCCGGCATGAAGAACATCTTCACTAACGGAAACTGGTACGCCAGCGATACCGTTGAAGCCGCAGAATATTCCGACAAGGAAATGTCCGCGTCGGCTCCCATCCGTTTGAGCTACCTCAACAAGATTGCGATCGTGGACGACGAGAACATCGAAATCCGCCAGATCGTTCAAGCCGAAGGCGGCACCTCGAGCCCGAACTTCGAAGTGCGCTACTTCCTCAAACCTTACGTTAAGAACGAAGCTTACAAGCCTACTGAAACGGAATCTTTTGATCGCGTTGGTTTCTTCGAGACTCCTCCCGTCCTCGAAAAAAACAGCGGCCGTTCGGTTATTCGCACCACGCATTTCGACATCTCGAAGCCCGTAAAATACTACGTCTCCTCCAACACCCCTAAAGAGTACCAACAAGCCGTCATGGACGGGATTCTCTACTGGAACTCGGTCTTCGGCAAAGAAGTCATCCAAGCCGAAATCGCTCCCGAAGGCGTGACCGCTCCCGATGCTCGCTACAACATCGTCCAATGGGTCGAGTGGGACCAAGCCGGTTTCGCTTATGCCGACGCCCTCATGGATCCCCGCACCGGCGAAACTCAACATGCGCAAGTCTACATGACGAGCGCTTTTGCCTGGGGATCGAACGTTCGCGCGAACCGCCTCATCCGTCAAACCGACGAAAGCTCCGCGCAAGCGACCACGGCCGCCTTCGCTAACAAACTCGGCATGAAGAACATTCCTTCGTCGATGCTCTGTCTCGACAACGCGACTCCCCGTATGGCGAAAGTCGCCGCGCTCGCGCTTCAGTCGAACGCCTCGGACGAAACGCTGCAGCGCCTCGCGCAGGATTACATCCGCGAAGTCGTCTCGCACGAAATCGGCCACACGCTCGGTCTTCGTCACAACTTCGCCGGTAACTTCGGCGGTAACGCTTCTCCTGCGGTCATGGACGCACGCGTCGCTGCGCTCGTGAAGGACGCTTCGACTCCCGTCGACGACATCGTCAGCTCGAGCTCGGTCATGGAATACCAAGACTTTTCGGAATCCGTTATCACCGGTCAGCGTATCGCACGTAAGGCGGCGCCTTACGCTTACGACTTGATGGCGATCCGTCACGGTTACTACGGCGAAGAGATCGATCCCCTTAAGGCTCCCCTCTTCTGCACCGACAGCCACGCCGAAGCGATCGCAGACTGCGTACGTTTCGACCGCGGTCGTAACCCGATCGAAGGCGGCCTCTACGAAATGCATCGCGTGATCTCGCAACTTCCGAGTGCCTTCGTGGAGGCTTACATCTCGGCGATGGCGCCCGTGTCAGGCGAGGTCGCCAAAGAAGTCGATGCCGTTAGTGTCGATCCCGACAAGAAGTCGACGGAAGCCACTTCTAAACTTGCGAGTGCTCTCGCTTACCTCAACAAGGACGCGTCTTCCCTGCTCCTGATGAGAAAGTATCTCTACCTGAACAGTCTCAATAAAGACGCCCTGGTCGCCGATCGTTACAACCTGGTCAAAGACGAAGCCGCTCGCCAAGGTGGCTTCAAGAAGATGATCTTCGACGTCTTGACCGACAAAGACAACGGTCTGCTGCGTTCGGACTGGTCTGCGACTCAAGTCGAAGGCGTGCGTAAATTCCTCGCGAAGGCGAGCGTCACGAACTTCAGGGGCCTCGATAACCAAAGCGGACACTTCTCCGATGAACAGAAAGCGGAAATCGTAGCGAAGGCTTCTCCCTACTTCGTGGCGCTTCAGCAGAAGATGATCAAGTCGGTTTTGGCGCTCTACGCTGAAACATCATGGACTCTCGAGCTCGATGCCATCGGTAATTTGCAAGACGACGGACTGACTGTGGCTCTCGAAGAAGGCCTCGGTGAAACCATGAAGGAAATCGTCCTTCGCCGCGGAGAGGACGCGATCGTGATTCCCATTGCTCCCGACAACAAAGTTCTCTTCAAGCAGTTCGCGTTCAGTCTCGACGCTCGTAAACAGGCTTCGACCTTGCTCGGTTCGTCGATCATGGCGCTGAACAACTGGTCGAAACCTGCTCGCGACTCTACGAAGGCCGACTACGAAAAAATCATGACCCAAGCGCTTTCGATCGACAGCATTGACAAGATCAGCGAAGCCATCAAAGCCGGAAATCGTCCTCTCGAAATTTGGTGGAAGAAGGAAGGCGAAGTCTACACGAACCTTCAATAGTCACCGCTACTTAAAGCCCAATATTCAATCTTCACACCCTGTCGCAAGACAGGGTGTGTTAGCATTTTAGATGTTGCATGTAAGCTCACTGGGATCGGAACCCGATCCAATTCTGCACCATCCATAAACATTACAATTTAGGAGTGGGTTTATATGAACGGATATTATTATCTGCCTTTGGTCTTTTCCACGGTCTTGCTCGGCGCCTGTCAGCGCCAGGACGCAAGTTCCACGGGCGGAGCGAAGGACGTGAATGGCGTCACAGATCCGGCCTATCTCTTGTCACGGCAACAAATCCTCGATTCTTACTCGGACGTGAGCTGCGAATCGCTCCGTCACTTGAT
>JBDSDI010000125.1:0-3884 GCA_039920645.1 Bdellovibrionota bacterium
CATTGAGCTTTAACCTATCTCCACTCCTGGTTACGAAGACACTGCGAGGCGGCTTTTGCGCAGGCCAATCTTGAGACACTCCCAGAGGATCTGCGTGATTTTGGGACGAGGTCCCACTTCAGAAGAATTTTTTAGCACCGCGCCAATTTGGAAGAGCAACGACCATTGTTCGAAAAGAACTCGATACGCTTCTCCTAGAGGCGTCTTTGGATCCCAGATGTGCGTCGCCTCGGAGCCTAGCCCGTTCACTTCAACGATTTTAAAGCCGCGCCCCTGTTTCAAAAGCTCAGGCGATGCGTATTTCACGTCGAAGCGCCCAAAGAAAAATCCAGGAATCTGAACACTGATCTTTTCGATCGCCGCCACGAGTTGAGGGGAATTGAGTGACGCCCCGTTTTTAAAGATCGCACCTTGGCAGTGATTTCCGCACTCCGAAAGTACGACGTGCGTACCGCGCGCGGGAATTTCGTCGAGGCGCTTTTTGAGCCGCTCGAAATAGACCCCCGCAATCACGCGCGCGCGCGGGTCCCGAAGAATCAGCTCGCCCAGGCGCGACTTCGCGTCGCCTATGACTTCGGGGAAATCCTTGTCGGTAATCGAGAAGATTGTGCCCTTGGGCTCGCTCGGGATGCGGTAATAAAAAATCCCCGCTTCGTAGTTCTCTGACGAGAATTCCTGCACCAAGACGTCAAAGTCACACCGATCGAGATAAGCCGCAAGATCGGCGTCGCTACGAATAATTCTCACGCCGAATCCGCGCTGTCCGACATCGGGCTTGAGGATGAAGGGAAAACTAAAGTCTTCGTCCGAGAGCCTTTGCTTAAAAACTTCTTTGGACATTCCGGCGGCCACAAAGAGAGTCTTCAGCGACGATTCCTCCCTGGCGTCGAGATGTTTTAAAAAGGCCCACTTCGACTCGCCCATAAAACCGCCGTTGGGAATAGCCGGGTTGGCATAGAAAGGTAGCAAGAAGTTGCGGTACTTCAACGAGAGCACGAAATAGTAAAGCACGACAGGGGTGTAGAAAAGCCATGCGGGCCAAAACTCAAAATGCAGCCACTGCCTCCACGCGTAGTAAGAAGCGCGTCTGCGCCACGGATCTAAGACTACGGGAAGAATATTTTTGATGACGTGCAAGAGCGCAAGAAGAACGATCACGGAAATAAGCCAATGCTTGGAGAGCAAAGACTCGGCCGCTCGGCCTCCCGCAAAAGCGACAAGAACCCATCCCAAGACGCTCAGCAGGGTCAGCACGACAAAGCGCGCAAATGAATACGAAACAAACCCCGCTCCCACGTAAGTCGGCAGGCGCGCTCCGGGTAGAATGCGTGAAACGACCACCGCGCGACCCATACCTTCCACCGGGACAAGATCCACGAGTTTCTGTCTCAGCCGCACAAGAAATCCGATCTGCTGCGCCCGCCCCCAACGTGCGAGTAAAACGCCTAAGGCGTAGAGACCGATATCTCCCACGGAGATACCCAAGAAGCTCGCAAGAAATGCGGCGGGCACGGATATTTCTCCCTTGGCGGCGAGCACGATAGCTGCCGCAAGAGCCGCATCTTCCAAAACGAAGGTCCCAAAGAAAATCCCAAACCACGCCGCAAGCATCGTCTTCAACCAAAGGTAAACGCGAAAGCTTCGGCGTCTTGATCGAGGAATTCGATTTCGAAACTATGCTCCGTGAGGCTTTGCTCATCCGTCTGATGAATTAAATTATAAAGACGGTGCTCGCGAATCAGGCCTTCGCCCTTATCGTCGGTGTCGACGCCGTGGCTCCGACCCAGCGGCTTGCCGTCGAGCGTCACCTTGAAGCGAAGTGACTTCCCAGTCCCTGAGCCGAGGACAAGATGGAGATCTTTGGCGATGAAGCGGAAGCGGATGAATGCATGAGCGGCGCCTACGCGAATCTGTTCCTTCCCGACTTTCCACGAAGCTCCGAGGCTCCATTGGTTGCGCTTGAGATTGAGAGCCGCTTCGTAACGAGTCACTGTGTCCTTTTCGAGAGGCGTCTTCGAGACGAAGTTCTCCGCTCGTGCGTAGCCGAGGTAAGTCTCCGGAGATTTTTCAAGACGAGGCACCTCTGCCTTGGGAGCCTCTCCCACAGCGGGAAGCGAGGTGCCGTCTTCAGCTAAGAGCTTGCGAATCGTCGCCTCGGATTCGTCGTAGCTTCCCTCTCCAAAATGATGGTGACGAATACGCCCACTACGATCCACGAAGTAGTGAGCGGGCCAATACTGATTCTTAAAACGCCGCCAAATACCGAAGTCATTGTCCTGAACGACGGGATAAGTCACGCCGAGATTTTTCACGGCGTCTTGGACATTGGCAAGATCTTTTTCGAAACCGAACTCGGGCGTATGCACGCCGATAATAACGAGGCCGCTCGACTTGTATTTTTCGGCCCACATCTTCACATACGGCAGCGTGCGCAAACAGTTGATACAGGAGTAAGTCCAGAAGTCGACGACGACGACCTTTCCTTTGAGATCCGCTTTCGAGAGCGGCGCAGAATTGATCCACGCACCGGGGCCATTCAGCTCCGGCATTTCGCCTTCGAAATCTCCGCTCGACGCTGCGGGGGGATTCTTATCGAAGATTCCAATCAGACGTTTCTCAATCGCATCGGTGCGTACGGCCGAAAGCTGCGTCAGGATGCCACGATCCCAGTGAAAAGCAATCGCAAGCACTCCGAGCAGAACCAATCCGCCTCCCACTTTGCGCAGCACTTCTTCGACACCGAGAAACCTACGCAGCATCCGACTCGCACGCCCTCCGGCTCCCAAGGCGAGAGCTAACGAGCAACTCGCTCCAAATCCATAAGCGACCAAGAGAAGAACAGAACTGCGCAGATCCGACTGCGCAGCGGCTCCCGTAATAATGAGACCGAGGATCGGACCTGCGCATGGCGCCCATAGAAGTCCTGTTCCGATACCGATCGCAAACGAGCGTGAGGGACTCGGGCCGGACGTTTCACCGGAGACAGTCTGAGAGCCCAATCGATTCCCGAAGCGTGTCAGGGGGGCCAGAAATTTTTGCAGCAGCTCCGGAAAGATAAGCGAAAATCCAAAGAGCGTCATGAAAACAAGAGTCAGAATGCGGCCCCAGTCGTTGACCTTGCCGATCCAAGCACCGCCGATGAGACCGAGCGCAGAGACGACCGCAAACGTCACGATCATGCCTAAGAGAAGCGGAAGCGCCCCTCTTTTGAAGTTGCCTTTGCTTCCGGCGAATACAAATGGGAGGACCGGAAGAATGCAGGGACTGAGGATGGTCAATGCCCCTGCAAGATACGCCAAAATGAATAAAAGCATGACAGGTCTCCTCCGGGGTCCTAGTTCTTATGAGTGTAGAATAAAGCCCTGATATTACGGCTTCCGAGAGAGATATTTTTTGCCATAATTTCGATTGTTTAAGAAATTTAATGGATTTTTACGCACCCCTGTAACAATCTGATCGATTCTGTCTCTTACCCACAAGAACAGCGGAGGACGTTTCATGAGATCTTTGATTTTAGCAGTGGCCCTGAGTTTTGGACTGGGCACGGCCCATGCGGCGACCAGCGCTTCGACCGCAAATCTCGACAAGGGCGTCATCCTTAAAGGCTATGATCCCGTCTCCTACTTCAAATCGCCGCTTCCTCTGAAAGGGAAAGCCGAGATTAAAGCCGACCTAGACGGCGTGACCTATCTCTTTGCCACGACGGCAAACCGCGATGAGTTTCTCAAAACTCCCAAAAAATATACCCCCGCCTACGAAGGCTGGTGCGCTACGGCGGTTGCATCCGGATATAAATACGACATCGACCCCGAAAACTACAAAGTCACAGACGGCCGTCTTTTCCTATTTTATAAAGGATGGAAAGGCGATGCCAAAAAAGATTG
>JBDSDI010000126.1:0-9416 GCA_039920645.1 Bdellovibrionota bacterium
CGCGAAGTCGCGCGACTGTGTCGACATCAAGTCCTGTCTCGAGACCGTCAGTCAGATCACCGGCCAGAAATATCTGCTGCGCGAAGGCGTCGAGAATAAGAAAGTCGATTTCACTTCCAATCAAGAAATCACCACCGAGAACGCCGACCTGATCATCACCAACGTGCTCATGCTCAACGAGCTCGCGCGTATTCCCACCGGAGAGCCCAACTCCTACTACATTCAGGAATCCAAAGCGGCGCTCCAGGCTCCGATCGCGATCTATGAGGGAAGCCTCGACGCTCCCGCGAAGCTCCCCCGCACCTTCGACATCGTTACGCTCAAATACAAACTCAAAGACGAGTTCAACGCGGCCGACCTCCAAAGGTATCTGACGGACTACCTCCCACGAAACGGACGCGTCTCCGCGATTCCTAATACGGGGTATCTCTTCATTACGGACACCGCGATGAACGTGGCTCGCATCGTTGAAATCTTGAAGGCGGTCGACCAGTCGTATTCGCCTGCCTATAAAAAACAGGTCGAAGCGAAGAGAAGAGAATCTCAAGCAAAAGCGAGGTCGAGCGCGGCGAAGGCGGGCGCTTGAAGAAACCGGGGATTCTTCTTCCTCTCGGGATTTTTGCGATCGCTGTGTTCTCGGTTTACGTGGCGGTCGTGAGATTTCGTCGGGACTCTGCGACGATTCATCTCGATCCCCGAGCACGCGCTTATCTCGCAGCTCGTTCCCCGGACTTTCTCTGCGCCGAAGCCACTCAGAAGCTTCTGCCCTATAAGCAAAAGGCTGGCGACGATTTCGAGTTTCCGGATTCACTCATGGTTCTGGCGGAGTGGAAGCCCGCAGAGAGTCTGGAGCTGAGTCGCAAGGACTGGAAAATCCTGCACGTGCTTCCGAACAAGATGAATCAGGAGGAGATGGATCTCGTGTTCTCCTCGCTTTTCAAATGCACATGGTATCAGGGGTTTAAATATTTCCAATTTTTGGCAAAACTCGATGCCACTCACCTTTCCAAGGCTCAAACAACTCAAGTGGCCGGCTATCTACGCGCGAATCTCGATCCTCGGTTGAGCGGAGATGCCACGTGCTCGATTCAGTTCTTCCAGAGGATCTCTCTCATCAAGACTTTGGGAGAAAATCTTCATCCACCCTTGAAGCTGAAAAATTACAGCGCCGAAAAAGTTGAAGCCCTGCGCGTCGACCTGAACAGCCTGATTAAGAAGAATGCACGCGTGTCGCGGGCGGACGTGAATCTTCAAGAAGAAATTGCCGTTCTGGAAAACTCCGATAGAAACTATGAGAAACTTGCGCTTAAATTATTTGCTCCATGACCCCAAAATCCACGATCTCCAAGCTCGGCGAAGTCACCAGCGCATCCGTCGAAAAGCACACCAAAAAAAGCTGGGATCGGTGGATTCCGATTCTCGAGAAGGCCGGTGCTCGAGCGATGGAGCACGCCGAGCTCGTCGAGTTTCTCGCCAACAAGCACAAGCTCAGTCCCTGGTGGCGCCAGATCGTCGCGATGTGTTTCGAGATTTATTCCGGCAAACGTATTCCCGGCCAGAACCTTAAAGGCAAGTATACGCTCACGTCTACAAAGGCCTTGGCTTGCGACGTGAAAGCGGCATGGCTTTTCATTCTTGCCGAAGAAGGTCAGCGTCTCTGGCTGAATCCGCTTTTCCCCGTGACCTTAATTCCCGGCAACCACTTCGAGACGCGCGACGGGATCTTCGGCGAAGTACGCACGATGAAAATCGCGCGTCGCTTGCGCATGTCCTGGCAAGATCCCGACTTTGAGAAGGCGACGGTTCTTCAGCTGCATTTCGTGCCTCGCCCCAAAGGGCGGTGCCTCGTAGTCTTCAGTCACGAGGGTCTCGTCACCGCGAGGTACAAATCCGCTCTGAAGGAAAAATGGAAAAAGGCCCTTCAGGATATCGCTGAAGCGATCGAATCCTGAAGGGCCTTTCGGTTAAGAGCTAGATACGTTTAGTTCGTGGGAGCGGAGCTGATGGATTTGGCGTTGCCCACCGAGACGGCACCGGCCGAAGGATTTTGAATCTCAACGAGATCGGCGAGAACGTTTAGCGACTCGTCGACGTAAGGACGTTGCATGTCCTCGATACGTTGACGGAAGGATTTGTCTTCTTCTTCCTTCTTCTTCTTGTCCGCTTTGTCCGCCTTCTCTTTCTTCATGAGTTCGGCGAGCTTGACGGTTCCACCGTCATTCTTATTCATTTCTTTGATATCCTTTTCGATTTCCTTGAACTTCTCGTTCGAAGAGACGCGCGACTTGGAAAGCTTCGCGAGCGAAGCGGCCACCTTAGGTGTGATTGCGGTCCATGCGTTCGCGCCGACGTCGTTGATGTCCTTCGATTTGAAGGGGTTGATCTTCAAAGGAGGGAGCGCGTTGTCGAGATGCTTTTCGCCAAGGTCGTCCGTACTGAGGGTCGAGGGAAGTACGACGTGGCCCTTGACGCCGATGAACTGCGTCGATTGACCGCCCGGAACGAAGAACATTCCGGTGGTGACTTTCATCGATCCCAGATCGGGGGGAAGGTCGAGAACGGCTTGGACGCTGCCCTTCCCGAAAGTATTGTCGCCGCCCACGATGAGCGCACGGTTGTAATCGTTCATCGCGCCGGCCAAAATCTCCGAAGCCGATGCCGAAGCGCGACTTGTAAGAACCACGAGGGGCTTGGCGAATTGGGTCAGCGGATCGCGGTCCCGCAGGATGTTGATGTCTTTGCGCGAATTGAGGGTCGCGACGATCGCGCCTTCCTTGATGAAGAGGCCGGAGATACGCACGGCATCTTCGAGGAGCCCGCCGCCGTTGCGCGCGAGGTTCAGCACGAGGCCGTCCACTTTCTTCTCGTTCGCTTCTTCAAGAAGCTTCTTCACGTCGTTGTAGGCCGAGCGGCCGCCAGGTTCGGGGGCGCCGTAAAAGCTCGGAAGATCCAGGACCGCGAGTTTGAGCTTGCGCCCGCCCTTGGTCGTGCGGTCGAAGTAATCGATACGCGCGGCTTGTTCCTTGAGATCGATCTTATCGCGCACGATACTCACTTCGAAACGTTTCATGCCGTCACCTTCTTTGCGAAGAATCGTGAGTTTGACGGTCGTTCCTCTTTTTCCGCGGATCAGACGGACGACGTCTTTCAAGTCCATATCCATAAGCTGAGTGGGGGGACTCTTCGGATCCTGGGCGACGGCGATGATCTTATCCTTGGGGATAAGAACTTTGGCGCGGTCGGCGGCTCCGCCGGGAATGATTTCTTCGACGACGGTATAGCCATCGCTCGAGCTGAGCGAAGCGCCGATGCCGTCGAGCGAAAGGGTCATGTCGATCTTGAAGTCTTCGTCGCGTTCTTTGGAGAAGTAATTCGTGTGCGGATCAAGCGCGCCGGTGAAAGCATCGATGAAGCTGACGAGTTTGTCTTCGTCCTTACGTTCTTTCACACGTTTCACATTGAGGTCATAACGGTGAATAAGCTTCTCACGCGCTTCTTTGAGCGTCGTATCGGCACCAAGGTAGTTCCAGACCTGGAAGTGGATCGAGCGGCGTAGAAGCTCCGCTTTCTCGGCTTCGTTCTTGGGGAACTCCCGCTTGTCGGGATTAAGGACGAGCTCGATGGTCTCGTCGATCTTGAACTTATCGTCGCCGAGCAGCTTCTTCGCAGTGGCGGCATTCTCTTCGACGCGCTTCTGGATCACGTCCTGAATGCGATCAAGAGCTTGGCAGTCGCCATTTCTCAAACCGAGAAAGAGTTTCTGCACGTCTTTCTTGATCGCAACGACGTCAGACTGAAGAAGGAGCATCTTCGTCGGGTCGAGCTGCTTGATGAACTGATCCATCGTGCGCGCTTGGAGTTCCGGTGTCAGGCTCTTGTGCACGATGTGCTGCGTGAGGTAGGCCTTGAAAAGTTCAGGCACCGTTTTACAGCTGAGTTGGTAATTGGCGAAAGCCGGAGTGGCAATGAGACTTGCACCCGAGAAAGCCGCCACGAACAGGGAACGTTTGATCATCTTAAGCATCATGACAAGAATGGTCCTCCAAAGAGATCTTAGTTTATCCCTCAATAAGGGGGTGCCCAAGCTAAGGTCCCCCGAAATCCCTACGTTATTTGATTGGTCGCCGAGCACCGTGTAAAAGCGCCACATCATGAGAATCGCCGCCTGGAACGTGAACGGAATTCGCTCTTGCTGCCAGAAAGGTCTGGCCGATTGGATGCAACGCGAGAACTTCGAAGCGATTCTTTTGCAGGAAGTCCGTGCCGATTCCCACCAAATTCCTGATGAAATTCAAGATCTTGGACAGTATTATCAGTATTGGAATGCGGCCACCTCGAAAAAGGGTTACTCCGGTACGGGGATTCTAACGCACGAGGAGGCCCTGCAATCGATCGCGGGCATAGGCGTCGAGGAATTCGATATCGAAGGACGCGTGCTCTCTGTTGAGCTGTCGAAACTTTGGCTCGTGAGCGCGTATTTTCCCAACAGTCAGGACGGCGGCAAGCGCATCGACTACAAAATCGCGTTCTGCAAAGCGATGCAGAAATGGCTCAACAAACTTCGAGACACCGGCAAACCCGTCGTGCTCGCGGGCGACTTCAACATCGCGCATGAGGATATCGATCTCGCGCGTCCCAACGACAATCACGATTCGCCGGGCTTCCTGCCTGCGGAACGCAAGTGGATGACGGCGTTCATCGATTCGGGATGGACGGACACCTACCGCGCGCTTCATCCCGACAAAGTCGAATACAGCTGGTGGAGTGCGCGTACGCGCGCGCGCGAGCGCAACGTCGGCTGGCGCATTGACTATCACACGGTTCACAAAGACGATCTCTATTTGGTGACCGGAGCGTCCATTCAGACGGACGTGATGGGATCGGATCACTGCCCGGTGGTCGTCGAGTTGAAACTGTAATAGTCCGCAACGGAAGGGATGCTCAGGCACGAAGGGTGTGCCCGCGACACACTTTACGGGACTGGTCTACTTGGTGACGATCTTGCCGCCGTCTTCTTCGCAGAGAGTCTGCTTCACGTTTTTCAGGGAGCCCACGCCCCAGTTATCGAGAAGGCCCTTCTTCTGCGCAAGCAAGTGACAGTCTCCCGTGTCGTGGGAGTTGTTCTCAGAAATAACGTAGGAGCGCTCCGTCTCGGAGCGGATAGCGCGCTTGGTCTGGTAGAAGTCATTGTCGCGGACTTCCACGTTATGCCCCCAATTCGCAAGGATTGCGGATCGGGCGTAGTAGAACTTGTTGTTCAAGATCTTTACATTGTTGGCGCTGTTCATTTGTAAGCACTTGTCGTTGCAGAACCAGAACTGAGAGTTGGTGATCGTGACGTTTTCTTTAATGGTGATCGCATCTTCTTCGACGTCGCGCATGATGACATTGTCGATGATATTATTCTTAGTCGTGTGAATGCCGTCGAGCGCGCATTCGATCTGCATATTCTTCAGAGTCGCGCCGTCTTGGAGTTCGAACATCGCAGGCATGTGCTCCGAAATTTCCTCGGGAGCGAAACAGATATCCTTGTAGTCGCGCCCGTCCCCCTTTGCCTTCCAGGTATAGAGACAGCCGCCGCCGTCGAAGATGCCGGTGACCTTGATCGTTGAAGTTACAATCTTGATGCATGAGGGTTTCGCGGGAAGCGAATACTTCGCAACGGTGTATCCAGCACCAGGACGATACGCGTAGCCTTCGTAAGCGTCATCTTTTTGAGGGTCGTAGCCCGAATTGGGAAGCGCGGCTTCGAGATCACTCCCGGGAGCTGTGCCGCCACTCGCGAGAACGGAGGGCGAACTGACGCCCATCGTGCTGAGAAAAAGAAGTGAAAGTATTTTGCTGGAACGCGCGAAAGTAAGGAACATCTGAGCCTCCAAAAGCTAATTCGAACTGAATAGAGTCCTGCCCGTTTAGACGCCGCTGGTCTCCAGCGAGAATCACAATAACATAACCAAGCTGTGACCGTTAAGCTCTGCGCAAGTGGGTGAGTTCTAAACCGTTCGTGGTCCTATCCTGAGCCCGGTTTCGAGTTCCGGTCCGAGCGCTTCGCTTATCTCGCTCAAGACGCGGTTGCGGATTTCCTGGCTCGGAAGAGCGAGGGTGAATTTTGTGCTGAGAAATCCCAGAGCTTCAAGGGTGTTGAGTTTGACGTAGGCAAGGACGGAGTTGAAGTCTTGGCCCCAGCTGACGATGCGCGTGAAGGGGCGCTGGCTCCAGAAGCTTTCGCGGACGGGAAGTGTCGGCCTGTCGCGAGGAGTGGCTTTCGAGTTCTCGACGCCCGGTTTGAGATAAGTATCCCATTTTTTTGCGCGGCCTCGTTCAGCTCCGAGCATCTTGCGGGCGATGAGACCGCAGGATCCCCTGAGGAAGTTTTGTAAGCCGCGACGCTGGGTGAATCTGACGAGGAGATGGAGATGATTGCCGGCGTTGGCCACGCGGTAGATTTTCACACCGTGTTTGCGGCCGAGCTTGATGAGCGTGTTTTTAATGACGCGCTCGTGCCGGAGCATCGAGCGATCGTTCTTGGCCCCGTCACTTCTCAAAACGATGTGAAGAGCTTGTTTGGAAGAGAGCGGCCGCGAGATTTTTGCATGCGAGCTTTTCAGGAGAGAGCCCCCGAAGCTCAGCTGCTTCTTGAATTCGAGGCCGGGCAGGGCCGCTTGTTTTGCGGTCGCTCTCGTCGCGTTTGAAGTGCCCACTCACAAAATCTAACATGAGAAGTAGCGATGTCAAATAGAGATTCCAGATTGAGGAAATCGATCGATCCGGGGGTGTCAATAGACGGGAACCGGGAACTTGGGCCGGGGCGCTGGCCTGAACACGTCTTTGCGAGTGCGTCATGCCCTTGCGGGTTCTGGGAGTGCCGCCTAGGATGGACCCGCATGTTGGAAATTCGCAAAGGTTCGATGCATATTCATGCCGCGTTTGAAGTTGGTTTCGAGTTAAGTACGAAGAAGGTTCTGGAACTGATCGGATCGCGCTACGCTTCGCGTGCGAACGAACTGCGTCCGCTCTCGCAGAGCATCAATCGCGATCTCGAGCCGCTGCGTATCGCTTTCGATCCGGTTCAGATCAAGCTCGCGGACGAAGTCTTGCCTTTTCAAGTCTTCGTCACCTTTTATGAATTGGGCGCGCTGAGTTTCGAGTTCGTCTGTCCTCTTCACACCTCCTTCGACGTCCTGCCCGAACTGGCGTCTCAACTCGAGCAGAGCGACGGTCTTATCGAAGCGGCCAAGCATTTGGCTAAAGAGATCTTCTCGCTGATTCGCTCCGCCATCGTCGGCCCCGAGCTCTTCCCCAATCCCAGTGTCCATTACGTATTCAATATCGAAGAACTCTCCGAGGATCTCAGCTCCGATCAGCTCATCACGCGCGCTGGCACGACGATCGCGAAGACCATGAAGGCTTCGACCGAGGCGATCGGCGCCAACGAAGTCAAACGCACTCTTCAACAGGTCGTCGGCTACAGTGATCGCGATCTTGTTTTCGTGACGACCAAAAATGCGATCGTCTTTGATGAAGACGGACTCGACGCTGTCGACATCCTTGAGTTGGCCAACGTGCAGTCTCTCGAACTCCGTTACCTTGATGGAAAACTTGACCGCACACTCGTAAAACTTTACGAAACCAATTCTCAGAAGAAGAGTTGGTTCAAGCGTCTTGGGTCTCGACTTTTCAATATGTCGGAGTTAAATCTCAACGCTCTCAATACAATTCATCTTGATTCGCTCATCATCGCGGAACGTGTTGAACAAAGTTTCAAGCTCGCGTCGGATGCTTATCTGAGCCGCGTGCATGAACTCTGTGTCAATACGATGTTTCTGCGCGTGCTTTCGGCGGGCATCGACCGGAAACTCAGCGCGATCCGTGATATTTCCAATGATATCCAGGACGCCGAAGGCAACCTGCGGATGGAGACCCTCGAGTGGATTATTATCATCCTGATTATCATTGGAACGATCCCTATTTTTTTGACCGGTAAGGGCCACTAGTCACGAGTTTTTAGGATAACCCTCGTTTTTTTAGCAAAGCCAAATTATCCTTAGGGCATATGTCGCTCATCTCCCGGTTTGACGGAAAAAAAGAACTCACGCCATTCTGGTGCCTGCTACTGCTGACGGGTCTGAACCTTTTTAACTATCTCGATCGCTATGTTCTTTCCGCCGTCCTCACTCCTCTTAAAGACGAACTCAGTCTTACAGATGGGCAACTCGGACGTCTCTCGACGGCGTTCATGATTGGCTACTTCGTCAGCTGCCCCTTCTTTGGCTACCTCGGCGATCGCATGAAACGTAAATGGCTGATCGCGGGCGGTGTCCTTGTCTGGAGTATCGCAACGGTTAAGACGGGATTCGCGACCGGCTTCCTCAGTCTCGTCCTCGCGCGGATCTTCGTCGGTCTCGGCGAAGCGAGTTACGCGACCATCTCGCCGAGTCTCATTTCGGACACCTTCCCTCCCAAAAAACGTAACAACGCTCTCACGATCTTCTACGTTGCGATTCCTGTGGGTTCGGCACTCGGTTACATTCTCGGCGGCTCACTTGCCGAATCGATGGGCTGGCGATCGGCATTCCTTTGGGCCGGTATTCCCGGTTTGCTCTTCGCGCTCACCCTTCTTCCCTTCGGCGAACCCAAGCGCGGACGTATGGATGAAAAAGAGTCGGGAACCCAACTCGCCCATGGTGCGCTTCCTCACTGGTCCGATGTTCTGCACCTCTTCAAGATTCCCGAGTTCAACCTGATCTGCTGGGGCTACACGGCCTACAGTTTCGCGCTCGGCGCCTATGCTTATTGGGGCCCGAGCTTCCTGCACCGCACCCACGATCTCTCGAACAAGGATGCCTCACTCTTCTTTGGTGGCGTGCTCGTAGTGGCCGGTCTTGTCGGGACGCTACTCGGCGGTTTTCTTGCGACCTCGTGGCAGAAAAAGCACGCTTCGGGTTATGCGTGGATGCTCGGCATTTCCGTTTTGCTGACGGTCCCCGCATCGCTCATCGCCTTCTGGTCGCAGGACGCGCTGACTACCAAAGTTTGTCTCGCGCTCGCAATGTTCTTCGCGTTCTTGCCGACCGGTCCCATCAATACGCTCATTCTCGAGACCGTACCTTCGAAACTGCGTTCGAGCGCCATGGCGCTTTCCATTTTCATGATCCACATGTTCGGCGACATGTGGTCACCCGAGATCGTCGGTCGTCTTACCGATAAGTGGGGAGATATTCGTCCCGCGATTTCGATTCTGCCGGGTGCGTTCTTCGTCGCGTCGCTTTTCTGGTTCACGCTCGCGATTCGACAACACCGCTCCGGCGTCGTCGTTAAACCTCGCAGAATCTAAACTAAAGATCGCGGAAACGATCCGTCGCACGCACCAGTGCATCGACGATACCCGGTTCGGTCGCGGAATGCCCGGCGGTGGC
>JBDSDI010000127.1:0-4616 GCA_039920645.1 Bdellovibrionota bacterium
TTGACATCGGGCTCAGATTTCGCGATGTCCTCGAGAGTCACGCTGCGGTTCAGGGGACGCGCCAGCGATTGGAGATTTCCACTGGAATCAAAAGAGTTCGTCACGGAGCCCGAGCGGCCCCACACGAAGGCGCCCGCACGCACTCCTTTGGGGAGGACGTCCGTCGTAACAATGGCATGCGCAAGAGGGCCCACGACAAGTGATGATAAACATACGACTTTCGTCAGGACTCTAAATGCTTGATCTTTGAATGTGTCAGCCATAAACTCGATTCATGATTCATAACAATTCTGCAGGCCGCGTGGGAACCGCAAACTTCGCGCGCGCTGTCTACTTCCTGGTCACCTTCGCCCTTCTGGGTTTCTCGACCTGTCTCAAAGCGCAAATGCTCGATTTGGGCGATCTTCAGAAATGGAAATACGACGGCAGTTCCCAAGTCTCCCACAAGAACCACGGCTGTCGTTTCGCGCCTGGACCACTGAAACGCGATCCCATCACCCGCCGTTTCCTCCAAGATTATCAGTTCACAATCCAGGCACACGGCAACAATCCCGCGGTCTCCTACCCCGTCCTTCAACGCGCCAACATCCGCCTGCATTCGCCTTCGGACTGCCCCGATCATTCAGGTACCTGCGAGTATTCATTCATCGTAGAATCGATGACGCCCGTCACTGCGAGCGGCGAACCCGAAAAATATCAGCTCATTCTCACGAGCAAAGAAAGTGCCCCTACCGAGCTTCTCGCTGCGAGATTGTATTTCTACGGCGAAGGTACGGGCAGCAAACGTCTTTTCGTCGACTGCGAAGAATTGAAACGCTCCGATACCTCGCGCCGTTAAGGATTCTCGAAAGAGCTGCGGAGCGCGGCCTTGAGTTCATCGAGACTCGGCAGCGCAGCACCTTCTCGGTAACGGCTTTCGAAGTAGAGATAACGCGTGCTCTGAGCGAGAGAGCTGAGGAATCCAATTTCGAATCCTAGGGTGCCGAGGAGATTGCTGCCGGCGCAGGCGATCTTTCCCGCCCACGAAGGCAGGGACGTGATCTCGGTATGCGTCGCCGCTTGCAGGCCGGGCGCCGTCTTTTCGAGATACTCATGATAGGTATCGAGGTAGAGATTGAAGTAATCCACGAGCCGGAGATTAGGTCCGACCAAAAGGCGCGAACGAGGCGTCTTGCCGTCGAGGAGTCCCGAGAGCACCGTCTCGGCGATCGGACCCGCGACGTCGGCAAGCGCAACGAAGTTGGCTCCGCCCGAAGGCGCCCACGTGAGTTTGCCTTCGCGAAGATCCCGTAGATGTCCGCGCGAATTTTTTGATCCCTCGAGACTCCCGTGAACGACGCTCGGACAGAAGAGCCAGCCGGGAACTTTCGAGTTCCTTAGAATCCATTCGTGGGCCGCACGCTTGGTGGCGTAATAGGGATAAATTGCATTGTGCTTTTCCCACGAATCCAGATCGGATTCGTTGCGAACTTTTTTATGTTCGGAGCTCCCGAAGGCCACGACCGAACTCATGTAATAGAATGGCGCCGCTCGGTCGTTAGCGAAATTCAAGATATCCTGAGTCACACCGAGATTCAGGCGTTCAACTGCAGTGTTGTCGCCCGAGGCTTTGATGATGGCGGCCATATGAAGCACGCGCCAGTTATCCTGGCGCGGAAGCGTTTCGAGCGCGTGTCGGAAGCGATCTTTGTCTTCGAAAGGAACTTCGATCCAGTCGATGGCGTCGATGCGAGTGGTATCGATGCCGTGCTCGCGAAAACGATTCGCGAGGAGACTCTTCTGCGTGTCAGGTTTCTTGCGGGCCACTACGGTAATTTTCGAAGTGCGTTCGTCTTTGACAAGTCTCGCCAAAACTTCGGACCCGATAAAGCCTGTAACGCCGGTAATAAGTAATCTTTGCATACGACCTCTAGGAGTTTCTCAGAACAACGGCCATAAACCAAGGACCCTGCCATTCGCCGCTTAATGTGAAATGGTATTCTTCTTCGTCGCGCTGAAAACGCATCTCCGTGCGTGAGGGTCGCTGAAAGTCGCTCAGTACCACACCGTGATTGTGAGGGTAAAGAGCCTTGAAGGCCGCCTCTCGATAACTCCACTCTTCGAGAAGCTCAGAAGCACTCAAAGAACGAATCGTCGCCGCCGGAATTTTTAGACGGCGCTCGAGCCAATCCTTGTTCTGGAAAAGCGGACGCCCCTCGTCAAAATATTCGAGATCGATCCCGCTGCGGCCCCCCTGACAGGATTCGATTTCGATCTGCCACGCGGTGCCTGCATCGTCAGTCTTGTGGGTTTTCGAAAACGCCGCGTCGAGGCCTGTCCTGCGTACGGGGCTCCACGAATATCGCTTGATCCAACTCTTCTGAATCAGGGCATCGAGGTAAGCCGCAAAAGCGACATCCGGACGAAGTGGCGGTGTCATGTCAGTTCAACATCCTTGATTCTTACGCGGGGCTTATCGTCGACCGTTCCCAAACATTTCAGGCCGAGTCCCCTCAGATCTTTTTCGAGAGCCTTCGAAGTTTCGGCTTCGATCATGACCATCATACCCATGCCCATATTGAAGGTCGAATAGAGTTCAGCGTCGCCGGCCGCCGATCTTTCCTTCACGATACGGACCCACTCCGGAACGTCCCACGGCTGATCGAAAACAACGCCGATTTCGCGGCCTTTGGGTTGAGCGCGCAGCAGATTGAGAAGGCCCGAACCGGTGATGTGATAGGCCGCCTGCAGCGCTTCACTGCGGGAATGTTCTTTAAGAACCTCGCGCAAACGCCTAAAATCGCTCACGTAGAGTGCCGTAGGCGCCATGAGATGCTTGCGAATGAAGGGCGCGTCCGTTTCGGAGTCGAAGAGCTTTCGCAGCCAACTGAATCCGTTGGAGTGAGGACCGGACGAGGTCCATCCCCAGACCTTCGCTCCGGGTCTGAGTTTCTCAACACTGAGAGACTCCGACGGCGCGAGCTCGCCTACGGCGAAGCCTGAGATATCGAAATGACCGGGCTGATAGAAGTCCGGCATCTGCGCCGTTTCGCCGCCGACGAGCAGAGATTCGGCTTTGAGACAGGACGTGTGCAGTCCTTTGATGAACAAGTCCAGCGGCCCACCCTTGTCGAGGAAAGCGCCATCCGAAAAAGCGATGTAGTCGAGAAAGATCAGGGGCTTTGCGCCCACGCAGATCAGGTCATTGACGTTCATACCCACGAGATCCTGGGCGAGATCTTCGGGAGTTCCGAGTCCAGCCAGAGTCCATAAAAGCTTCGTGCCGACGCCGTCGCAACTCGACGCGATCCAACGATCCGGAGTGAGCTCGAATACGGCCGCATAGGAACCAATGCCGTCTCTGAGACGCGATTTGAGCGCGGACTCGCCCTCGCCCGTGATGCTCGCGAGTCTCTCGACCCAAGCATCGGCCGCGTTGGTGTTCACTCCGGACTGCTCGTAGGATTTCTTGTCAGACATCTTTTATTTTCTTTCTCTTAGTGCCAGAAGTGGCGACGACCGGTGAGCTCGACCTTCACGCCGAGTTCCCGCGCGCGGTCCAGGACCTTGGTGTCGTTTTTGGAACCGCCGGGTTGCACGAGGCGTCTTAGACCCGCGTGGTGCATATCGTCGACGAGATCGGGAAACGGCAAAAAGGCGTCGCTATAGAGAAGCGCCGCCTCCGCGCTAAATTCAGGAAAGCGCTCAATGAAGGCTTTCATGCGTGGACGTGCGAGCTGCGAAAAGGCTTCGACGCGGTTCGGCTGCCCTTGACCTGCGCCGAGCAGCACAATGTTTCCGTTCTTGTCGGGGGCCGTGATCGCGAGTCCATTCGACTTGCAGCAGGCGCCCATCCACGCCGAAGAGCGAATCCAAAATTCGTCGGGACTCGTTAGAGAAATTTTTGTGTCGTAGTCGAGCGCGTGATCGGGCTCTTGTGTCAAACGTCCGAGCGTTCCCGACCAGGTCTCCGTCGCAGCATCACCCTTGGGATCGACGAGCACGGTCAGCACACGTTCCTTCTTGGCGCGGTAAGCCTCGGCCCAGGCGCGCGCCTCGCTCGAGAGCGGGAGCACGATCACTTCAATGAAAGGCTTGACGAGCGCTTCGGTGATCTCGGCATTGGGAACACGATTGAATCCGAGAATGCCTCCGAAGCGCGAGACCGGATCGCCTTCCCAGGCCCACTGGAAGGCCTCAGCGAAATGCTGCGGCCTTGAAGCAACCGAAGCTCCGCAAAGGGTCTGGTGTTTGACCACGCAGGCAGCGGGATGTTTCGTCGCGTCGAACTCTTTAACAAATCGCCACGCCGCTTCGGAATCGCGCACGTTGTTGTAGCTGACACGACCAGAGAATTCGACGGCGGTCGCGCCAACTTCGAAACGAGCTTTTTGATGCGGGTTCTCGCCGTATTCGAGTTCCGGAGCCGAAGTCCAGGTATCGCTCGAGGCGTCTTTGGATTGACGACTCCCCCACTCGGCCACGATGGCTTCATCGAGGTTTCTTACGAGCGTGAAGGCCTCGAGAGCGAGCTGACGACGGAAAACTTGTGAGTCGCGCTGAGCTTCCGACGCCTGTGTGAAACGCGCGTACTGGGATGCTTCGGTAAAAATCCAAACATGCTTGTTGTTTTTGGC
>JBDSDI010000128.1:0-4510 GCA_039920645.1 Bdellovibrionota bacterium
CAACTGCCGCTGGCTTGTTTTTCCATTAAATTTAATGCCTTAACTCCAGATTTTTTATCTCCAGCATGTTTAACCGTGGACCGGGCGCCCGGGGTCTAAGAGGTGACTGGAAAAAGGAGATCTTTCAATGATTCAAAATAGCCGATCCCTCGTGGCCCTGAGTTTTATCCTGGCCGCGTGCGGTAATTCCGCTAAAACCACCTTCAGTTCCAGTCCTCGCTCCGACCTCAGCTCGGATATCGCTCCCCGCGTCGACTTTGCGCTGGTCGACGCCACACCGGATGAGTGTCCCGCAGGCGGCTCCAGTCTTCTCACGTACATCGATACCAACGCCAGTGGAAGCTACGACGCCGATGATGACGTCAAAAGCCGTAGCAAAGTTTGCAATGGTTACGGAAGCGGGATCGCTGTCAGCTCGGCTCCTCCGGAGTCCTGCGATTTCGGTGGCTCAGTCTTTAAAACTTTTATCGATCGTAACCAGAACGGCTCCCAAGATTTAGGCGAGACCACCACGTCCGTGAACACCATTTGCAACGGAGCTCCCGGCCTGGCCGGCACTGAGGGAGCGGCGGCCCGTCTATCGGTGCGGGTTGCCACAAGTAGCGAGTGCCGTGCTGGCGGATATGTCTACACGAGCTCCCAGAGTGGCCAAGGGGGCGACGACGTTTCAGTGGTCTGCAGCGGCACAAACGGAAGCGATGGAACCGACGGGGCGAATGGGCAAAACGCTTCGTATTCAATGGGTGCTGTGGGCCCTATGGTAAGCGGCAAAAGTTTCTCGGCTTGTCACCATGACTACCTTTATCTCCCCGACTCGAATAATTCCGAGCGCGGGTGGCTCACATTCCGCCACCAAGGTAACGGGAGCTTTGATCAGGGTATCGGCGCTACGGGCTTCCAAGTCTGGAACGTGGATATCTCCAACTTCAATTTGGCTTCAGAAGTCGGCGGAGTGAACTACTGCTCGCTCACCTGGGACGCCGTCACCCGTAAACTCCACTACGAAGTGATAGACACGACCGATGGCCTCGGTGGTACTCAAGGTGAAATCCAGCTGTGAAGCGCAGCGATTAGTCATTCTCAATAACTTCGACTCGGTAGATGCGAAGTTCATTTTTTGCCTCGTCGTAAGGAAGAATTTCGAGTTCAAAAGACTTCAGCTTCTGGCTGATTTCAAGCGAAGCGTCGCGCGTATAGAGCCTGTCGCTGAGGCTATGCGCGACGTTGCGATCGACGATCGCACCGCGGTCATTGGAGCGCTCGCCGTTCTCGAGCAGATATAAAATCCCGTTACCGCCGCTAGTCACGCGGATCGCCCGAATATTGCGCCCTGCGCAGGCAACGGGGTCAATCTGCAACATCTCTAAAAGATCGATGCGGGCGCCTTGATGTGTGTCCACCACAAGTTCTTGGCCCGAGGGTGCAACCGAATCCTGCATGCGGCAATCCTCACTTGCGAGTGCGGGAATTGAGAGAAGAATGGCCAGCATCGATAATTTTTTCATAGGAGTGTTAATTGCGAAAAGTGGGCCAGCTCAATTTGTCCCAAGAATGACCCATTTAATAGGATTGAGGCATGTTACAATTCTTAGGAATGGGTTTCAGGAAATTCCTCATAACAATGCTTGCAGTCCTTGGCCTGGCAGCAACACCGAAGCTTTGGGCCGAGAACGAATCTCACACCGTCGCAGAACTCGTCGATGCCGGGAATTATGACGTGGCTCTAAGTCACCTCGATTCTCAGATTCTCTCAAACCCCGAGGCGAAGACTCTCGTGCTTTCTAAAGCCTTCGTTCTTCTCGCCGCAAACCGTCCTCAGGAGGCTTACAAACTTGGGGCGGTCCTCAAATTTGAAGGCGAGTTTGAAACCCAGCGACAGTCGCTTCTGCTCCGTGCGCTGACAGAAATGATTACGAAGCACCCCTCTGAAGCGAAGCGCTATCAGGCCGAATTCAAAGAATCTCTCGAGTACTTCAGTACGGAAAGTTTCCTATGGGTGCCTTTGCAGGACGCGCTTTCGACCGCTTTTCGTGTGGTGGCCGATAAGAGTTTCATGAAGCCCTACTGCGCGGAGAAGATGTCTGGAAAAGAACTCTTCGACTTCTGCGCCGATAAGAAATCTCGAGGCCACGCACGATGAGAGCTTCTACGCGAATTGTCTTCTCACTCGTCGCTACGACCGCTCTCGCGTTTCAAGCGCGTGCAGCGTGCCCGGTCTTTGCCTCGGATCCTGTGGAAGCTTCGAATCGTTTGAGTTTTAATAACAGCGGAAATCTCCTTGTCCCTGAGGGTACCTGCTACGCCTGGTCACTGCTCGAGAGAAGTTTGCTTCAGGGCGCGGTCTTTCGCCGTGGACTTCCGGCAGATTCGGCTCAGGCGGTGAAAGAAAAACTCGAAGCTCTTGCTCGAGGGGAGCCCCAGGTTTTTCGAGGAGTGGCTTCGATCAATGAACTCTCCTCCAAATACAAAAACATTTTGAAACCCTATCTCATCACGCGCCAAGCGGAGATGCGTTCTTTAGAATATTCCAAGAACGGTCTTGTTGGCGAGTGGCAGGGTGCCAGCGTTTTGCGTCTTTCGAAGCAGGGAACGAGTCAAGCCGAATACTTTGCTGCTCTTTGTGCGCCCGCGATATCCGGGAGCTTTCTCGCAGAGGGAAAAAGTTTCTGCCCGAACAACACACGGATGCTCTCTCGCCTCAAGGACGAGTTGGCGGCGGGTCATTATCCCATTCTCTCACTGCGAAGCTCAACCTGGGCTCACGCCGTAGTTCCGATATCCGTTCGTAAACTCCCTAACGACAAGACTGAGATTCTTATCGTTAACTCCACTGATCCTAAGAAGACCGACACGATCTTGTGTCAGGGGTCTTCGTGCTCGATTGGTGGACAAATTTTTGCAGCCTTGGGAATCTTCACCAAAGACTTCCGTTCGCAAAGTGAGGGATTGTCTGAGGCGCGTTGTCGTCTCGAGGCCGAGACAAATAAATCTGTTGACGAAGCCTCGGCACAAAAGGCCGCGCGACTTAAACACTGAGAGGCCCGTGCTCTCCGAGATTAGAGAGTCAAAACTCTGGCGTCTTAATTTTGAAATTGCTTTTATAAATTGAGGGTCAAACACCTGGCACCCTCCATGTCTTTGAAGCGGCATTCAAAGTTTATAATGAGGGAATGGATCTTTTAAAATTTCCGAAGGATGTGGTTTTCCCGATCGTTATGGGAAAACTGTCACAGCGTTTAGAGAAACTTCAAGACCGTTTGCGTATTGTAGGGCGCTTCATTCCCGTCCAGTCGCAGCAGGCACTCCTGCCTGCACTTCCTTACGGTGAGGGTCTCGAGCGCTTCCACCAGCCGGGTGAAGCGCTGAAGTCTTGGGCCGATAAGCAAACCCAGTGGTGGTATTTTACGGGGCATCTCGCAACCAAAGAAGGTCGACGTTTTTCTTTTCAGTACGTCGCGTTTGAGCGTCACGCGTCGCAAGATTTTTTTGGTGTGCTGCCCACGCGTATTTGGACCGAAGAGTTTCACGTTGCGCACTTTGCGGTTTCCAATATTGATGCACTTCCCGGAGAGCGTCGCTTCCGCTACTACCAAAAAGGCGGATTGCTACCGCACTTCGGATTTTCCTCGGAAGAGCGCTTTCACGTCGATCTCGACGGATGGCAGATGCACCAGGAAGACGAATCCAGCTTCCGCTTGCTCGCAAGCGAGGACGGAACCACGCTTCAACTGAAAGTCGAAGCCGACAAGCCGCTCTGTTATCATGGCGCGAATGGTTACGCGGCAAAGAACGCGCGTGTCGAAGACGGTTCGCTCTACTGTAGCTTCACCCGGCTCAAAGCGAGCGGTAAGCTTCTGATCGACGGCGTGCTTCATGAAGTGACAGGTTCGGCCTGGATGGACCACGAGAAGATGGCGGCCGACGACCGCGTCTTCCACAATGGTTGGGACTGGTACTCGTTGCAACTCGACAATGGTTGCGAGCTGATGCTCTATCTCCTGAAAGACGCAAACGGCGACATGAGCTCGTACGCTATGGGTAGCTATTTCGACAAGGACGGCAAGACGCACGCGATTCAGGCTGACGACATCCAGTGGGATCGTCTTCAGTATTGGAAGAGCCCTCGCTCTAAGGCCAATTATCCGGTCGTGAATCATATTCGTATCACTTCGCTCGGGCTCGACCTGCGCGTGAACCCGCTGCTTGAAGATCAAGAAATGGATACCTCAAAGACCGCGTTTATCACTTATTGGGAAGGTGCCGTTTCTGCCGAGGGTACGTGTCGTAGCGAGCGCGTGACGGGGCGAGGATATCTTGAACTTGTAGGTTACGATCGCCGGCCGAGGAGCCAGATCCTGAAGTTTCTCACGCGTCCCACGTTGTAAGCGGGTTAGGGTCGTCCGCCTTTTGCCAGACACTCACTGCGCAGTTTTCCGTTCGCCATTTGTATGGCTTTAACGATCGGGTTGAGTGACTTCGTACGTGGAGCCTCGGGACACTTCACTCTCTC
>JBDSDI010000129.1:0-5558 GCA_039920645.1 Bdellovibrionota bacterium
GGCCGCGGCGCAGGGCCGGTCAGTGAAGAATCCTTCAATGCTCGATTGCTCGGTGGCGCCGAGTCCCTGATAGAACGAGCGGAAAGTCTGGCCCGTCGAAGAAGAGAAAAGAAGCCAAGGACGCGTCACGGTCTCATTCACTCCCACTCGATGGTCGAAGGCGGCTTGCCCGTGATGTCGTAGACGACACGGCTGACGCCCTTGATCTGGTTCACGATGAGGGTGGCGATCTCGAGGAGATCTTCGAGAGGAAGTTTCGAAGCCTCGGCCGTCATGGCGTCGGTCGAATCGACGGCGCGCAGTGCGAGCACGGACTCATAGCTACGCGCATCGCCCATAACGCCTACGCTCGCCACGGGAAGCAGGACACAAAAGGCCTGCCAGGTTTTTTCGTAGAGCCCGCGTTTGCGCAATTCGCTTACAAAAAGAGCATCGGCGTTCTTGAGCACTTCGATTCGCTCGGGCTGAAGATCGCCGATACAGCGGATCGAAAGACCAGGCCCGGGACACGGGTGCCGCGCGAGCGACACCGGGTCGATACCCAGAAGTTTGCCGATCTCGCGAACTTCGTCTTTGAAGAACTCGCGCAACGGCTCCACCAGTACGAAGTCGTGCTGGTCCGGAAGACCGCCCACGTTGTGATGGCTCTTGATGTTATGGGCTGCTCCACCCTCGCTCGCCTTCGCACTTTCGATGACATCGGAGTAGATCGTTCCCTGGCCGAGATAAACTTTGGTGCCGGCCTGGGCCCCGATGTGCGCATAGAAGGTCTCGATGAAAAGGCGGCCGATGATCTTGCGCTTTTCTTCGGGGTCGCTCTTTCCCTTAAGTTCTTTCCAGAACGCGGCGCGGGCGTCGATGACCTCGAGTTGGATATTCGGATAAGGAGCGAAGAACTTGCGCAGATCCATTTCGTCGTAGGCGCGCAAGAAACCGTGATCGACGAAGATCGCATGCACTTTCGTGACTTGCGAAAGAAGGACGGCGAGCACCGTCGAATCGACGCCGCCCGAGACCGCGCAATGAAGAACCGGAACGTTGCCGAGATTTTTCTTGAGGCCCGCTAGGGAATTTTCGAGCGCGCGCGCCACACTCCACTCCCCTTTGGGGACCCCGCATATTTTTTCGGCGAAGTTACCGAGGATCTCGTCGCCGTACTGCGAGTGGAAAACTTCGGGATGAAACTGCAACGCCCACATACGCAGTTTCAACAAACGGAAGGCCGCGATCTTGTCGCCGGAATAAAGGATCGTGTCGGAACCCGGAGGCGTCTGCACAACGCTGTCCCCGTGACTCATCCACACTCGGAATTTATCGGAAGTACCGGCCAGAAGCGGATCCGCTTCACCAGCGTTCTGTCCGGGAAAATTTTTCTTCTCGACCCAGGCTTGGCCGTATTCGCGATGCGTACTTGATTCGACGCGACCGCCGAGATGTTTGGCGAGAAAATGATAACCGTAACAAATACCCAGGACGGGAACGCCCAGATCGAGGAGCTTCGGATCGGGATCAATCCCGGTCCCGACACTCGATGGAGACCCGGAAAGCACGAGGCCCGAGAGGCGTTCGCCCTCGGGCCCGTTCGGGGACACCAGCGTTGCGAGACCTGCAATGAGGTCCGCGGCCGACGTTCGCGCGGGATACACCCGCGCCTTAAAACCGAGACGACGGAACCGCTTGGCGATGAGCTGAGTGTACTGAGATCCAAAATCCAAAATTGCGATCATGAATTTCCCGAGCTGTAGTTGGGAGCTTCCGCCGTTACAGAAACATCGTGAACGTGGCTTTCGCGAAGACCACCTGCAGTGATGCGCCTGAAGCGCGCCTTTTCGACGAGCTCGTTGAGAGTCGCGGCGCCAACATAACCCATACCCGCCCGCAAGCCTCCCATAAGCTGCTCGACGACTTGGCTTACGGGACCTTTATAAGGAACGCGGGCCTCGACGCCTTCGGGAACGAGCTTGCGCGAGTCGGTCACTGCGCCCTGTCCGTAACGATCGCGCGAGCCCTGGCGCATCGCCGAGAGCGAGCCCATGCCGCGATACAGCTTGTAACTGCGTCCGCCGTAAAGGACCACATCGCCAGGACTCTCGTCCGTTCCTGCGAAGAGCGAGCCCGCCATCACGGCGTGCGCTCCGGCGGCGAGAGCTTTGGTGACGTCGCCCGAATAGCGAAGACCGCCGTCGGCGATCACGCCAACCTTGGGAAAGTTTTTGCGAAGATGGAATGCGACCTCGCGCACGGCGGTGAACTGAGCCACACCAATACCGCTTACGATGCGTGTCGTGCAGATCGAGCCGGGTCCGATGCCGACCTTGACGATATCGGCGCCCGCTTTGACGAGAGCCTCTGCGCCTTCGGCAGTTGCGACGTTGCCGCCGATCAGAACGATCTTGGGATAGGCCTTGCGAAGAGCCTGCAGTGTCTTGAGAACGCCTGCGGAGTGTCCGTGTGCAGAATCGACAACTAGACAGTCCACGCCCGCTTTGACGAGAATATCGGCGCGCTCGAACTGCTCCGAGCTTTCCATGACTCCGACGGCGGCGGCAACGCGCAATGAGCCGCGTTCGTCGCGGAGAGCATCCGGATGTTCTTCGGTCTTACGAAGGTCACGACTGGTCATCAGACCGACAAGTCGACCGTTATCGTCGATGAGAGGAAGCTTTTCGACCTTGTTTTTGCGGAAGAAGTCGCGCGCCTCGTCGACGGTGGCGCCCGCTCGCAGACTCCGGGCAGGAGAACTCATGACTTCGGAGACTTTGAGGGAATTGTCTTTCACGTAACGAATATCGCGCTCGGTGCACATGCCAACGAGACGACCTTCGATGTCGAGAACAGGGAAACCCGTAACGCCCGTCTGGAGAATAATTTCTTTAGCGCTCGCGAGGGTATCTGTATCGCGAACCGTGATGGGGTCTGAGATCACAGCGTGCTGGAACTTTTTCACGCGCCGCACTTCAGCGGCCTGTTCCGCAGGGGTCATATTCTTATGAAGAACGCCCAGACCGCCTCTGAGGGCCAGGGCGATCGCCGTTTCCGATTCGGTCACGGTATCCATCGCAGCGGAGAGGAGGGGAATATTGAACTTCAGCGGGCCGACCTGAGTTTTTAAAGAGACCTGTGTGGGAAGCACCTCGGAATATGCCGGCTCAAGGAGCACGTCATCGAAGGCCAAGCTCTCAGGCAAGGTATCCATCAATTGTTCGGAAGCGGAAGGAGTTTTCGAAAGCCCCATAGAAGGGACATAGTCAGGAATCTCTGAAGCCTCAAGGCCCGAGTACCAGACTTTTGACAAGGCGCTCTGTGCGTTCGAGGGTCGCTGCGGAAGCTGACACGTAGCGTAACTACGGTTTTTAGAAAAATGGATGCGCTATGAGCGCACAAAGAACTCCGAATACAGCGCCACCGAGGATGTCGCTCGGAAAATGGACGCCTAAATAAAACCGGGAATAGGAAACCAGAATTGCCCAGACGCCGACGAGCGGCGCAAACGGATGTGCGACGAGTAAAAGTCCGACAAAGAGTCCCACCGAAGTCGAAGCGTGAGACGAAGGAAAAGAATCGCCATGCGGTGCGGAGACAAGCGGAACAAAGTCCGCAATGGAATCGAAAGGTCGCGTCCGACCAAAAATACGCTTCAGCAGATAACCTAAAACATAAGCCACAAAACCAATACGCATCGTGCCCAGGAAAAGTGCTTGCTGAGGCAAGACGTCAACGCCCTTCACCGAAAGAATCCAAAGCAAAACCGAAGCCACGGCCCAAGCGCGTGCGGTCCCCGAGTAAGTGACCCCTTTTAAAAACAAAGTCACGACCGGCCGACGCGTCCCCCGTACCCAAATCATGGCCTGACAATCCCACTGAGCCACGTTTGCAAACACTACCATCATGGCATTGTTTCTCGCCGATTCTGCCTTGGAAAGCAATCGCACCTCCTAATTTAATATCAATCGCGCAACAATATTTGACATCGCTACTTTTGGTGCTAGATTTTACGAATGCGACGAGACGGCGGCACAAATATCGCAAAGGCACACGCATGAAGAGTTCATTTTCTCAAGTGCCCTTGCCCTGTCTCGAGTTCAAGAAGACGCTCGCCTTCGGCGGCTCGCTCCTCAAGAGCTCGCACGCGAAAAGCTCCCGCCCACTCTCCTCCAAACACGCGCTCCACATCGTGCTGAGAAGCGAATGGGCCCAAGGTGCACGCACCATGCTGAAGCACGAGCAAGTGATAAGGAACACGCTCCTCAAACTCGGCCGTAAGCACGGCGTGAAGGTTTACCGTGTCGCCAACGCCGGCAATCACCTGCACCTGCTCGTAAGATTCACCAAACGCCGCGGCCTCCAAAACTTCCTAAGAGGCGCCTCGGGGCTCATCGCCCGCAAGATGCTCGGTGCCGAGCGCGGTCGCGCTCACAAGGACAGTTTCTGGTCGCAGCGTCCCTTCACCCGCATCGTGAGTTGGGGCAAGGACTTCGACTCAGTCCTCGCCTACGTGAAGCTCAACACGCTCGAAGCGCTTGGTTTCCTCAGCCGCAAGTTCACACGCGCGCTGCCGACACAGCAAATCCGAAACCGCGTCCTCGGCGAGATGAGTCTCGCGCTCGGAGGAACGAGCTGAACACACCACAAAAGTCAAAAGCTCGAGACGGCGATGGTGGTCTCGCGCGGACCAGCAGGTCGTTCCCGCCATCGTGACGGAGCTTCACAGCACGTGCGACCCCGCGTCGAGCGCGACCTCGGCCGCCAGATCTTTTCCGTGCTCGTACCGACAGGCTCGAAGTCCCAACTCATGTCCTGAATAAGCGCGTCGCCAAAGTCCGTAAATTTCGCCCACAAAAATAACAAAGGGCAGACAGGCCGCTTGCCTATCTGCCCTCCCTACGATCCCTAGAGGGAGACCGCAACTACCCGAATTATGCGTTGCCGCTGAGAACGTTATTGTCGTAGCGAAGAGGAGGAACGAGTTGTTTCTTCTTCAGCTTTTCCACGAGAGTGGTGCGGTTCAGGCGAAGAAGGCCTGCAGCGCGGTTACGATTCCAACCGGTGCGCTCGAGAGCCTGAAGGATCAGGATGTTCTCGAACTGATCGACGATCGAGTTAAAATCCATTCCGTCTTCAGGGAAAGCCAGACGATCCGCAAGAATGCGAAGCGCGGACTCGACGCTGATCTGACCTTCGATGCCCATCTCGGACGCGTCATGAATGTTGCCACCCGCTTCGCGTGTCGAATCGAATTCTTTGTTGGAATTCGCGCTTTGCTCGATGATGGATTTCGTAAACATAAGATTATTTTTCATTTCGGACCCCTCCCCCATTTGTTCTCTAGAAGCGCCTTGCATCGCTTCGTTGTGTTCGTAACCTGACTGTCCCGATTCTTGTTGTTGCTGTTGACCCAAGAAAACCTTCTTGGGGTTAATAAGATCTTCGTATTCGATGTCCGAAAGACTCAGACGACGGTACTTTTCGGGGAAATCGAGGATATCGATCATGCCCGACGACTTGAGGATCACCATGCGTTCCATGAGATTCTCGAGTTCGCGTACGTTGCCTGGCCA
>JBDSDI010000130.1:0-4028 GCA_039920645.1 Bdellovibrionota bacterium
TCCCCAGCGAGCGCATGAACCGAACGTGTCTGGACCGTTTCTCCGAACTCCGAATGGATCTGTGCTTCGTCGGTCGAGGAGAAGCCGAGTGCTGTGAGATAATTTTTTGCGGCCTCCGCATTCGTCCACACGCGCGAATCGATGCGATCTTGCCAACCGTCCGCTTTGATCTCGAAGATTTCGCTGCGCGGAGCATTTTCGTCAAAATAGAGAACTGCGAAGCGGTCTGCCGAGCGGCCCCTAAAGAACTCCGAAACGGCGTCGAGGCGACCCGTCTGCGCTCGAGGGTTCATGTAGTTTTTGGGTGGCTTAGCGACGTAAGCAAACTTGAAATTTGCTGCGTCCGCTGTGGAAGTACAAACCGTGAGGAGGGTCACCAAGCCAAAAAAACTAGCGAAGAATTTGACGCGAAGCATTTGTAGGGACTCTACCGGTTGAGAGGCGATTTAATCAACCCGACAAAACTCTGAACGCCACCCGCATCCGAATGTAGATTTTGAGCCACTAGCCGTGACCTCACGGTCTTGCTAGCGTTGACTCTCAACCACGCAAAGGGGACTCCCATGCCAATCCGTTTTCTCAGTTTTTTCACGACCCTTCTTTTCTTAGTAAACGTTCCGACGGCGAGAGCGGCCGAAAGTGTTCCGCCCGCGTCGCAGCTGAACTTAAGCGACCTTGGCTTCTCAGAAAAAGACATGATGGCCGACCATGCCCAGCAAGATCTCCTCAATGAACGCTCCTCCATGCTCCACACCCACCAGATTCTTGCTCTCACGACATTGGCGCTGATGACCGGTGCCTTTCTAACCTCACCCAATCACGCTCCCCCGTCGGTGATCCATCAGGCTTTCGGTTACACCAGTGTGGCGACCTACGCCGCCGCTGCCTACTTTGCCATCGCGGCACCCGAGCAAGAGGGCTTTAGCGAAGCGGGCTGGAACATGAAGCTTCACCGGAGTCTCGTCTTCATTCACTTCCCCGGGATGATCTTGACCCCCATCGCGGGCTACCTGGCCGCGAAGGCACGCCGTGCCGGGCGGGAACCTACAGGCATCGCCAAGTATAAGGGCGCCATTGCCACCACCACTTACTTCGCGATGGCGACCGCCGCCTTGAGCGTCACGATTAACTTTTGAAGGATAAAAAAATGAAACTTTTAAGTTTGAGTCTCTTCTCACTTTTCATCGCGCCCCACGTCCACGCGGCATCAGTTCAAAACTACGTCTTAGTCTCCGGCGAAGTGAGCTATCTCGCCGAACATAGCTTCCATGAAACGCATGGTGTCTCAAAAAGCGTCAAAGGCAAAGGAACCTGCAAGGAACACGTCTGCGAATTTCTCGTAGCCGTGCCCGTAAAATCTTTTGATTCCCAGAACGGCAACCGTGATGCCCACATGGTCGAAGTGACCAAAGGTGCCGAGTTCCCACTCGTGACCGTTCGACTGAACGTGACGACCGAACCCCGGCCTCAGGCTGCCGACCTCAAACCCACTGTAACTTTTGCTGGGATAACGGGACCGATGAAAATCGAAACGATCGAGGTCAAAGAGAGTCCGGAAAGCATCTCAGTCAAAACGAGCGGAAGTTTTAGACTTAAAGATTTTTCGATTCCTGCCCCTTCTCTGCTGGGAGTCGCCGTGAAAGATGTCGTTCGGATCGATACGGATCTTGTTTGGAAACTCGAAGGCGGAAAATAGCGAAGGTTCGTTTTAAGCGCAGTAGCGCTTGAAACGTTCGATGCCCTTGTTGATCTCGTCTTCGTTCGTAGCGAACGAAAGACGAACCCAGTTCTTCATACCCATCGATCCACCGGGCACGACGACCACACGTTCGGCTTCGAGGATCCCGGCCGCGAAAGCTTTGTCGTCGGCGAGGCCCTTTTTCTTGATGACGTCGGTTGCGTCGACGAAGAGGTAGAACGCTCCGTCGGGCTTGATGCATTTTAGACCGGGGATGGACGAGATGCCCTTCATGATCAGATCGCGGCGCTTGCTGTAAGCAGTGATGATCGGCTTGAGGAAGCTCTCAGCTTCTTTCATGCCTTTCGCAGCGGCATCTTGGATGAAGCCGGGGAAGCAGGTCACCATCTGACTTTGAATGGCGGTGAGACGCTTGATGTTTTCGGGATGACCCGCGATCCAGCCAAGACGCCAGCCCGTCATGGCCATGGTCTTCGAGCAGGCGTTGATCGCGAAAACGTATTCGGAACCCGCTTCATCGCAGAGTGCGAGGGCGCTAATGTGTTTGCGTTCGGGTGAGAGCACGAGACGCTCGTAGAGTTCGTCGTAGAGCAGATAGACTTTACGTTTCGCGCACCACTCGATGATTTCTTTCAGCACTGATTCCTGGATCATCGTGCCCGACGGATTGCCGGGCGACGAGAAGATCAGCACTTTGGTCTTGGGCGTGTAAGCCGCTTCGAGCTCGGCGACCGTCGGGAAGTAACCGTTCTTCTCTTGGCATGCGAGAGGTTTCGCGACGCCGCTCACAGACTTCACGATGCTCGGGTACGAGACCCAGTACGGCACAGGAATCAGCGCTTCGTCGCCGGGTTCCATGATGACGTCCATCAAGAGGTAGAGAGCTTGTTTCGCGCCGCCGGTAACGACGATGCTCGCGGGCGTGACCCATTTCGAGTTCAGACGCTCGCGGTAATCGCTTGCGATCGCTTCGCGCAGGTTCAGTTGGCCTTGGCTCGCGACGTAGCGGGTGTTGCCCGCTTTCATGCTGCGTGTGGCTTCTTCGATGATGAAGGGAGGCGTATCGAAGTCGGGTTCGCCGGCCGCGAAAGAGACGACATCTTCTCCACGCGCTTTCATTTCGCGAACTTTTCCGAGCAATGCCAGCGTGAGACTTTCTTGGACTTTTTCAGGGACCATTTTTAGAGCCGCCTTCCTGAGCAAACTTTTTCTTAAGTGTGGTTTCGACGTTGGGGGGAACGAAATCGCCGAGGGGTCCGCCGTGGAACGCGACCTCTTTGACGAGTGAACTGGAAACGAAGAAATGTTTTTCGTCGGCCATCACGAGGACCGTCTCGATTTCGGGCGCGATTTTGCGATTCATCATCGCGAGATGGAGTTCGTTTTCGTAGTCACTGACGGCGCGGATGCCGCGGATGAGAAAGCCCGCCTTATGCGCGCGCGCGAAGTCGATGATGAGACCGTCGTGGCTTTGCACTTCGACGCGCGAAGGCAGCGAAGTCTTCGCGAGCGCGTCTTGAAAAAGTTTCACGCGTTCTTCGACCGTGAAGAGAGTTTTCTTGCGGGTATTGTCGGCCACGACGACGTGGATCACGTCGAAGAGAGCGGACATTTTTCTGATGACGTCGAAATGTCCGAAAGTGGGAGGATCAAAACTCCCGGCGTAGATAGCTCTGCGCTCCATGGGGCCCCAGCATAACGGCGAGCCCCCTCAGGTCAACAATTGCCTTTCGAAAAAGCACTGTCCGCTGGAGCCTTTGTCGCGGCGCTGGATACAGACCCAGCCTTCAAGGACAGGAGTTTTTTCGCGAATGCCGACCTCGGCGTAGATCAGTGCGTTTTCGGGATCGAAGAGCGCCGGAATCTTCACGATGTTCTTGAGCGCCCGCTCGGCCAGCCCCTTATCGTAGGGAGGATCGCAGAAGAGGGTGTGCAGCGGTCCCGTGCGCTCGACGCGCTTTTGCAGAAGTGCGGGCCAGGACTCGATGCGCTCTTCGGTCACGACATCGAATACCGAAGCCGAGAGTCCGAGCGTCTCCGCATTTTTGCGCAGGATCTTCAGGGCCTCGCGATCCTTCTCAAAGAAGATCACCGACTCCGCCCCGTGAGAAAGCGCTTCGAAGCCGATCGAACCGGAACCCGCAAAGAGATCGACCACGCGGCCGAGCTCATGCGGAAAGGAATGCTGAAGAATGTTGAAAAGCGCTTGGCGATTGCCATCGCTGGTCGGACGGGTCGTCGCCCCACGGGGAGCATGGAGCGTTCGACCGCCCCAAAGGCCACCCGTGATGCGCATTCGACTTAGGATCCGTGGTTATTGCTGTTCGCG
>JBDSDI010000131.1:0-14701 GCA_039920645.1 Bdellovibrionota bacterium
CACGGAACTGAACGGTGTCGTGACGGCTCGCGGCTCCTACTCCCACGACGCGATTCGTTTCAAAGTCCGCACCTCCAAGGCCACCTACCCCGAAACGGCCGAGCTCTACTACTACGTAAAATTCGGCGATGTTCTGCGGATTGGATGCGACCCTGACAATGATGCTTTCACGGAACTGCCGGTTTCGATCGAATGCACGGGCGACGCAAAGACCTGTAGCGAACTCAGCTCCCTCAATTAAAACGAAATAATATTTCGCTGACGAAATTATTTGTAAGGTGAATTAAGCGGTCACTGCCAAGCCTGCCCGGTACAAGTGCCTCAGAACACTGTCACGGAAGGATTTTCGCTATGTCGCAATTCACGCGTCGCTCCACTAAATTTCTCGCTCTCGTTATGCTCGCTCTGGCGATGCCGGCTAGAGCACAAATCCCCGACGAAATCGACGTCGCTAAATACGCACAGACTTACGACGGCAAGAATCAAAATGCGGTCGCTCTTCGACGCAATTCCGACGCTCAAAAGGCGGCGCGTGATCGGGCCTCGAACGATCTGGGAAATACTCAGAATCGCATCGCCTCCTCTGAAGAACGCATTCGCCGCTTGCGCGATCAAATCGGTGAAATCGAGAACAAGATTCCTTCGCTGCAGAACCGCAACAACGATCTCTCCTCGCAGATCTCCGGACACCGCTTCGCCATCACCAACGACAACAACGCTCTTCAGGATATTCGCAGTCAATTGAGCCGGATCGATAATGATCTGGGCCGCGAAGAACAAGTCCATCGCAGCAACGACTATGACCTCGCGCGTATTGAAGACGCACTCCGTGGCGCGGAAGATCGCGTCCGCAACTTGAGCAACGACGTTCAATCGCGCAATCAAGATCTTCAGCAACTCCGTCGCAAACGAGACGATCTCCAAAAACAGATCCAAAATTTACGCATGACCCAGCAAGCCTTGCGCGACGAAAAAATCGAAAAACAGGATCGCCTTATCAAGGCCCAAGACCAAGTTCCCCAAATGCAGACGCGGATGCAAATGCTCAAATCAAGCGTGGACGAACAAGAGCCCAAGATCGCCGAAATCCGCGCGCGCCTGGCCGAGGTGGATGCCCGCCTGGCCGATAAAAATACGGAACTCGCCGCCATCGAACGCGAACGTCAACCCTTCGAGCAGCGCGTCGATCAAACGCAGCGCAAACTCCAAGAGCAACAAACTCAAGTGCAACAACTTCAAAATAAGGTCGCCGAACTTCGGCAAGAAAAGCAGAACTTGATCGTCCGCAAAGCTCAATTCGATACGCAGGAGCAGCAGCTTCAAGCGCGCGTCGATCAACTGGGTGCGGAGATCGCGTCGAGACAAGAACAGATCAATACCCAAAGAGACGCGCTCGAATCCATCAAAACGCGTCTACAAAACAGGCGCGACGCTCTCGAAGCCGTGAAGGCGCTCCCTCCCCGAAACCCCAACCGGGCGACAAAAATCGCTGAGATTCAAAGGGAAATCGACCAACTCGAAAATCAACGCGACCGCATCAAGGATCGCATCGAAAATCTTGCCAAAGCACGCGATCAGGCCGCAGACCAGAAAGCGCAGGCCCAACAGACCCTCGCCACCCTTCCCGCTCAGCGAGTACAGACGGACCAACGCTTGTCAGATATCGATGGCAATATCGAGCAGGGAAACTCCGCGCTACAGAGCGCTCGTGCATCCCTTCCCGCTCTTCAGGCGGATCTGGACCAAGCGACTCAAAATCTCGCCTCGCTCACGCCCCGCCTTCAAGATAAACAAGCTCAAGTCGCTCAACTCAAAGAAAGACGAGCCGCCGTCGCCGAAACCTTTAAACAAGAACAAGTTCAGCTCTCAGACATGCGCGCAAAACTCGCGGAGGTCCAACAGAACCTGAGCGAGATACAGCAGAAGATCGCCGAATTGAGAACCCGCCTCGCTCGTATCGATCAGGACAGCGACGCTACGAAGCGCTCGCTAGATGTATCTACGACCGAATTCGAAAAAAATCGTGAACGCGACGTCGCAAGCGAACGTGACCTCAACAGCGCCATTCGCGATCTCGACCGCGCGACCGTGGAGCGCGATCAACGCGCCCGCGACCGCGAAGGCGTGCTGGCCGACCTCTTCCGAACGCGGGGACGTATCGATGCCCTGAACGGAGATCGTCAAACGCTCTTGCGCGAAAATGAACGCATCGCTGACGACGTCTCACGTCTCTCGTCGATCGTCGCAGACAAACAGCGTGAAATCGATAACAACGTCGACACCATCGCTTCGCTTCGACGCGAACGTGATGATTCTCAACGCGAAATGACCGATACCGAACGTGCGCTGCCGAGCCTTCGCGCGTCCCTCGACGGACTTCGCACGAATCTCGAGCGCGCGCAGGCCTCATTCGAACTTGCTGACGGGCGTGCCGCCAATGCCGAAGGCGAAGCGCGCGCAGCACTGATGGCCTATAACGAAGTGAAGAACCGATACGACACGCGCCTGCAGGCAGCGATCGATTCGGGCACTGAGCAGGGGCGTCGCGCGGGAGATGCCCGTGGCGAAACCGCAGGCACGAACGACGGCGACCGCGATGGCATTCGCGAAGGCACCCTGCTCGGCGCCGATGAAGGACGGCAATGGGGCCAACAGCAAGGAAGCGCGCAGGGTCGAGCAAAGGGTGACGTTGAAGGTTACGCATTCGGACGCGCTCAACAAGGCCCTTACGACCAAGGCTTCGCTCAAGGCGAAGCTCTCGGAACCGATGAAGCCCGAATGACTGCGCAACAAACGGAGTATCCCCGCGGTCGCGCCGCCAAGAACGTTGAATTGACATCCAAGACGCCCGCGCAAAAAATCGAACTCGATAACGGCGAGAAGCCTGCCGCCTCGTTCGATCTTTCCGCCGTGTCCTTGACGATGGCATTTTCGAATACCGCTCGCAGCGTTCGCCCCGCACCTAAGCCGCCGAAGGGTGCCGAAGGAACCCACGGAAGCAACTGGATTGAATCCGGAATTCTCGACGCTGACTTCGCGGGGAAACTCGCGTCCCTCAACTCGATGGTCGCCGTTCCGGCGGACAATCAGGGAGCGGAGTGCTCGCGCGGCTACGTCGACTTCGACAAAGCCTGCCAGAGCTCATACGAGACCTCGTATCAGCAGAACTACGCCTCGTCCTACAAATCGGCTTACGTCTCCACCAAAGCCTCGAGCCTCGCGAAGAGTCGCGCGAGCGCCTTCGAAGCGCATAAGATGGATCTCTTCCAGACCAGTTTCGATGGGACCTATAAAATCGTTTATGCCGACGCTTCCGCGCGCGGTGCCCAAGACGCGAATGCTGAGGGTCTAGCCCAAGGTCGTCAATCAGGCTTCGATCGTAACATTGAGGCCTTCAAAACCGAGATGTTCGCTAAGGGCCTAACCGACGAAAGTGCCGTCTTCGAAACTCAAGGTGTCGCACGCGTGGTCGAACTGCGCGCGCGCAGACTCAGCCCCGAACGCAGCGGCGACGAGCTGATGGCGGGCGATCTCATTGCGATTGATGCTGTAATCGACAACCATGGATCACAGACTCTCACGACGAAGGATCTTAGCCTTAAGATCGTGAAGCTCTCGGGCGAACTCGTACTCCAAACAGAGTCGCCACAGCTTAAGGTGCAGATTCCCGCTAAGACGCGTGCCCTGGTGAAAAATTTCATAATCGCGCGCATCGCCAAAAGTGTGGAAGAGCAGACCCTGAAGCTCGAGCTTGAAGCAAAAAGTAACGATCAGATCACACACGTCGCGAAACTCGAGATTCGCACTAAGCTACTGATCTTCGTCGAGGCTCAACGCGAGCTCGAAATGCGGCCCGCAATCTACAAATACATCGGCTTCATCAAGAATGGAACGCGTACGATCGAAGTCGACTACGTGCTGCGTAACCCTACTGGATCGCGCGCCAAAGAATCCTTGACTGTCCAGATGTCCGCTCCAAAGAATATGAATATCGAGCTGGTCAAAGGATCCCAACGTATCGATGGTCTTGCGGCGAAGGACTCGCAAAAGGTCACGTTGAGCTACAAGGTGCTCGACGAAGCACTGGTCGGAAAGAACGTAGCGCTCACCTTCGAGATCTACTACGGCAAGACACGCACGCATCGCGACGTGGTCAACGTCGTTCCACAGAAGAGATAAGACGGTCCCTAGACCTTGGAAAGATCCCTCAAAAGTCCCTTCTCCCTTGGACGGGAGAAGGGCACCTATTTTTAGGATTTCAGAAGGAAGTGCTCGCCGTTGTCCATCTCGGATCTGAGCGAAGCGAGCGAGGATTCAACCCGTTTCTTGAGCCAAGAACGCAGCAGTCCACCCTGAGCGGTTTTTTTCTTGAGATACACCAGACTCTTCGAGCGATTGAGTTCCATGAGGTAATCGCTCGAAACGCGTAGACCATCGACGAGTCCCAAATTTTTCTCGACGGTCGAACTCGCCAGCCAAGCCTCGCCCGTCGCTACCTGATCGATCTCGACTCCGGGACGGTATTTCTTCAGAGCAAACTTAAACTGCTCGTGGATCAGAGCAAGTTGCTGTTTGTAATGTTCAACATCCTCAGGACTCGCATCATCCGTGAGACTCACGGTTCGTTTATAGTTTCCAGCCGTAAAGGTACGCGGCTCGATCTTCAACTGTTGGAGAAGGCGGCGGATATTGGGAACGAAACTCACCACTCCGATACTACCGACCATGGCAAAAGGCGCCGCGAGGATTTGATGAGCAGGAAGGCTCATAAGATAACCGCCCGAGGCGGCGACCGTATCGACGCAAACCGTCACGCGAACCTTGGGGGCCCGCTCGCGAACGCGTTCGAGCTCAGCATATACAAAGCCGTATTCGGCTACGGCGCCGCCCGGCGATTCGACCTTTAAAACGAGTTCGTCGAAATGCTCGGCATTGAGAATGACTTCGTCGAGAAGCGAACTCAGCGACCAGCGCTCGCTCGCTCGAAGATCACCTTTAAATTCGAGGACTGCCACGCGATCCTCTTTCTTTGAAAGCTCGAGAGGAAGATGAACGCGCACTTCGGTCGACTCATGATAGAGATCCAGACCCGAATCGTGTTTCCTTTTCTTGTTGATGACTTTGGACTTGCGCCGTTTCTTTTTTAAGGCGAGGACGACTCCCGTCACTACGATCAAAACAACAGCTGCGATCAACCCATTTTCCATGATGCTTATTTCTCCTCTTCGGGACTGACGAGCTTTAGCGTTAGCGCGTGAATCTTGCCCGAGGACAAGAGAGGCGAGAGTGCCTCATGCACGCGACGTGAACGCTCCACGCGGCTCAGACCCGAAAACGCCGGGCTTAGAACGTAGAGATGAACATGAGAACCACCGTGCCGCGCTTGAACGCTGTGTCCGGCATGTTGGTCACTAAAATCTTCGAAACGCAGTTCGTGCAGATCGAATCTTTGTCCGAGGATCCTTCTGATCTCTTGCTCGCGCTCGGCGGAAAGCGAAGTCATGGAGAGGACTTTAGGCCCTGTCTGAGGTCCCGGCAACTTGCTCCGCCCCCCTCTCGAAGACAAAGCGTCCCGCGAACCTCACCCGAACGACCTTCCTCCCCGAGAGGACCCGAGCTCCCTCGGGGACCTTCCGATCCCGCTGGAGCGTCGCTGCAGTCCGAGCCGCTCTCTTTCCCTCCTGCACCGCCGGGTCCCCCTCTCCCTCCGTCTCCTCCGTTGCCGCCAGGACCGGGCGCTCCGGCTTCGACGAGAGCGACGATCTGGAAATCAGCAGCTCCCGAGGCAACTGAGATCTCGAGGGTCTCCATATCTCCCCCATCGCCGCCCTTTCCGCCCTGATAACCTGCGGGTCCCTTACCACCGTCTTCCCCGGGTCTTGCCGTACAAGCACCATGGTTTCGCCCGTCGTAACCTTTACGACCAAGTGATCCGCGATCGGGATTTGTCCGACCTGCCTCACCCTGATTTCCGGTCTCGCCACGCCATTCGACCTGGGTGACCCCGAAAGCTCGCTTCAATGAAAGAGTGCCCCCCGACGAATTACGAGCGATGTAGCCCGCGCGCGCAGGTCGATTCCGAAGAAAACTGACGAAACGAGCCCCGGGAGCTCCGTGCCATTCCGACAGTGCCCAGTCAATCGGCACGCCTTCCGTAAGCAACACTGCATTCGGCTCGAAAAATACACGAGATATCTTAGAATAGTCCTGCGGAAGGCCCATCTCTCCCTCCACGATCAGATCACGTCCCGTGCTCACTCTGGCCTGAGAAAGGAGAGTTCCATCTTCGGCGACAATCTCGTAAAAAAACTGCGCATCGGAAGCAAGGGGCATATCCCACCAAAGACCCTCACGTTCCGTAAGCGACTTGATGAAAATCCTTTTTTTCCCGTCGTTACGAAAAAGAGCCGGGCGAGCGGAAGCACTTTCGTCCAAGGACCATTTAACGACGACTGCATATTCGCCCGCTTTTTCCAGTGGACGGGATTCCAGAGCAAGCCGCCCGTCCTCCGAAAGGGTTTGCACCTTTGTTTCCGTGAGAAGACCCGAGAGATCGGGATATGGCGAACACGAAGCCAAAGACGCCGCTGCAAGAATGAGAATTTTCAATTTCATTGCCGTCGCCCTAGCGAAAGCCGTGCCAGAACCGCGACTTAGAAAATCAGCGAAACGAGGCGCAGGACCAGATAGAAACACAGAAAGAGCGGGACCCAATACTTGAGCGCCAAGTACCACAGCACGTTTAAAGCGTCGATGGAAGGACTCCGTCCAACAAGAACTTCGAGATCACGGCGCGGAAGTTTTTGACCGACGCTCAAACTCCAAAGGAGGGCCGCGAACGGAAGCAAGATCTCGAACGCGAGGATCTCCAAAGGCCGTCCAAAAAAATTTACGGATGCGATCAGCGTGAAAACTCCGACGAAAGCCGTAACCAAGAGGGAGGCTTTCATGCGTTTCAGTCCGAGGAGTCGTTGCATGCCATGGATAAAAACCTCATAGAGACTCGCAAGCGATAAGAGTCCAAGAATCAGCAACCCGAATAAAAGTAGTCTTAAGCTTAGGAGTCCGCCCTCGGAGGCTCGGAAGAATTCCGGCATCCACTCGATAAAGATCTGGTGAAAACCTACTCCCGCTTTTTGTCCGCCTCGCGGAGAAGAAACCCAAGGCAACACGAGAATTGCCACGAAAACCGAGAGAGAAAAGTCAGCGAAGAGCACCTTCAAAGCGATACGATGCACGCGACCCGGAACTTTCCAATAGTCGGACTGAAGACTGGAATTGCGACGGAAGGGACTCGCCCACCACGTAAAAAGAAAATGAATGCCGAGGCCGGCCGACAAGGTGAAGAGACTGAAGGACGCGACGTCCAGGAACATTTCCTTACTCACCGTAAAATTCCTCACGGGTGAAAAATTGAGGGAAAAGAAATTGTTGTATGCCGGAATCTGGATCGAAAGCGCGGTCAGAAGACAAAGTACCGCCACGCAAAGCGCTCCGATGAAAATTTTTCCGATCCAACGGCGGGCCAAAAGTGAATAGCCCCACATGGCCGCCATCAACAGAAAACCGAGCAGGAATACAATCGGATGCTGCAAATCGAAACGCTGTCGTCCCGGTGATATGCGCAGCAGTTCACAAAGTGCGAGACTGAGTCGCAGGATTTCCAATGAATAAAGAGGGATGATCGCCATGAGCGCGGCGATGGAAACCGCGGGAGTCCATGAATAAGGCGGACCCAGAAACTGAAACGCTTCGGTATAGCTACGACGCAACCAGCGCGCCCAGAGAATTTCTCCGACGACGAGGGGTGTGCCGAGCAAAAGAAGTCCGAGAAAATGAAAAAAAAGAACAAGTCGAAAATCGTAGAGTGAAAAAAGTCGCGGGAGTACTAGGAAATTTCCAATACCCAATGCGGTTCCGATATAGAGGGCTTCGAGTCCGAACACGGCAGATGGCCCTACTTGTTCGAAGTCTTGAAGTGCAGCTTGATCGGTGTTCCCTCGAATCCGAACTTATCCCGCAACGTATTAATGATGAAACGCTTAAAGGAAAAATGGATCGAACTACTCGAGACGTTCGTGAAGAACACGAACTCCGGAGGACCGACCGAGACCTGGGAGAGATAGTAAAACTTCGGATGTTTTCCGGAAACAGCCGGATGAGGATGTTCTTTGAAACGTGTTTCAAAAAGACGGTTCAGCTCGCCAGTCGTCACGCGATGTTGACGCGACTCGAGGACGCGCTCGATATTCTTCACAACGGCCTGTACGTTTTTTCCCGTGAGTGCGGAGATACGGACTTTCGGCGCCCATCTCAGGAATTCGAGCTTGAGATCGGTACCACGCTCGAGTTTCGAAAGCTGATCTTCAGCTTCGGTGCCCTTCATGAGATCCCATTTGTTGAAAACGACGACGAGGCTCAATCCAAAATCCATCGCCAGACCGCCGATAGATGCGTCGAGATCCGACACTCCTTCGGAAGCGTCGAGTAAAAGAACGGCGACGTCGGCCTGACGGGCTTCTTCCTTCAGCTTTTCTTTGGCGACCCATTCAACTTCGCGTTCGATGCGGCCCGGTTGGCGCATGCCCGCAGTGTCGAAGAAGCTCCACTCAAAACCCCCGTGTTTGTAAACGCTTTCGATCGGATCACGAGTGGTGCCCGCGACGTTAGATACGACATGGCGTTCTTGCCCGAGGATCGCGTTCACGAGCGTGGATTTACCCACGTTGGGGCGTCCAAGAATAAGGATGCGGGGATTTTTCTTACGATTCGCAAGTTCGGTTGGTTCGAGGGTTTTGCCCTCGCCCAGCACGAGACGCATGTTTTCCCAGAGATCGCTGAAACCAACATCATGCTCGGCGGAAACTTCAAAGAGATGCTTGAAACCGATACCGTAATAAGACGACGCTTCGTACTTCTTCGTGTTGTCGGATTTATTGACGAGAATCCACACTCGCGCGTTGTCGATTTGCGTGTTCTTGCGGAGCCAGTCGGCGATCTCGAGTTCTTCGAGCGCGAGTTCGCGAGTGCCGTCGACGACGAAGAGGATTAGATCCGCTTCCTTGACCGCGATCTCGGCACTACGCTGGATTTCGGCGCCAAGCGGATGGCGAAGCGCTTCGGGACCAACGCCGCCGGTATCGATGAGCTTGAAGCGTCCGATCGGCGAATCTTCGACGATCCATTCTTGGCGATCGACAGTCACACCCGGGCGATCGCAGACGATCGCTCGACGCGTGCGCGACATGCGATTGAAGAGCGTGGATTTCCCTACGTTCGTCGGCCCGATCAGTACGATCTTAAGAAGTTCGTCGCTCATTCTGCGTTCTCGTAGCCAAGATCCTTCAAGCGGCTTGGAGTTACGGTCCATTTTTCAACGACCTTAACGAAGAGCTTGAGGATGATTTCTTCGCCGGTAATTTCTTTGTAACGCGCGCGTGTGGTGACGCCGATGTCTTTAATCTTGGATCCGCCCTTGCCCACGAGAATGCGCTTCAAACTATCGCGTGAGACGCAGATGGTAGCGTGCACTTCGGCCATTTTTTGTTTGCCGCTCGGCTCCTGCCAGGTGTCGATATTACAATCTGTCTCGTAAGGAACTTCTTTATAAGAACCGCGGAAAATACATTCGCGAATCAGGTTGCGGACGACTTCACGTCCGCTCATGTCGGTCCAGTCGTCCTCACCGTAAAGCGCGGGAGCTTCAGGAGCCAGGCCGTCTAAGACTTTGAGGAGTCCTCCAACGTTGGAGCGTGCATCGGCCAGCCCGCCTTTGAGCGCGGCGAGAGGAATGATTTCCTTGAACTCGGGGAAGACTTGGTTCGCTTTTTCGATCAACGGAAGGAGATCGGCTTTGTTCTTGGTGTCAGCCTTGGAAAGAACGAGCAGCCACTGCGTACGATCTTTTTTCTTCAACTGATCTTTGATCCAAAGGGCGAGACGATCTTCGGGACCGGCACGGCCCATGGCCGCATCATCGAGATCTTTTTCGAACGAACGACAGTCCGCAACCCACACACCGATGTCGACGTCGCGCATGGCATCTTCGATTGCGGCGTACATGCTGCGATCCAAGAGACCTTTTTTGAGATTCACTCCGGGAGTGTCGACGAGGACGAGCTGTCCGCTCCAACGCTTTGGTTTGGTTTCGTAGCGCTGCAGAATGCCGCGGATGTTCGTGCGGGTCGTCTGGGGACGATCGGACGTCGCGCTGAGTTCGGACTCAAGTAGCGCGTTGAGGAGAGTGGATTTGCCGGCGTTGGGGCGGCCCATAATGGCCACGGTCGCGCACTTAAACGTTGTATTTTCTTCGCTCATAAATAGTTTCCTCTTTTGAATCCCCTTAAGTGGGAATCCCCGAGGTCATGAAACCTTTCTGTTTCAACTGGGTCGCGACGAACCTTACAAGGTCTGGGGGGGCCATTGCAAGCAATCGTCGTGCGAGGAGCTGAGTCGCCTCGCGTTTTGAAGTTGCTGTTTCTCGATCGAGCTCAACGTCGCCGAGCAGAAGAGCCATATCGAAGGGCCCGACCGACGACGCAATTTCCGAATTGGTGCACACGTAGCGAGGGGTGCCAAGCCCTTCTTGCTGGAAGAATTCCTGAAGTTTGGACTTCGCATCCTTCTCGAGGAGCGAGGCCGCGAGCATGTTCCACGCCTCCGTATCGAGGGAGAGTTCGGGGAGAATACTCTCGCGCACGAGCTTGGCCGCCGCCGCGAAGCCTTGATCGAGAAAGAGTGCGCCGATAATGGCCTCGACCGCGTCCGCGAGTCCAGCCTCACGATCGGCGCCTCCGCTCGAGCGTTCACCCTTCCCCATTCTCATACAGATTCCGAGTTCCACTTTGCGCGCTTGCTCAGCGAGCGTGACCTCGGAAACAAAATAGGATTTGAGGCGCGAGAGTTCGCCTTCCGTCCAAGCGGAACCGCGCGACATGAGCGTTTCACTCACCGCGAGACCAAGCACGCTGTCGCCGAGGAACTCGAGACGTTCGTTCGAAGCGCCGACATCGGGATTTTCGTGAATGTAGGAGGAATGCGTGAGTGCGAGTGCGAGACGAGAGAGGTCCCCAAATTCGAGTTTCCAGCTCGCCAGAAGGCGTTCGAGCGCGTCTTTTGCCGGCTGATCCGGAAGAGATTTTAGGAGGTCTTCTTTAAGCATTCAGGGACTTGTAACTACTGCATTGCGTCAAACAGGTCTACAAAAAAGGCACGAGAAGAAGAAGCTCGGACCTTTTTATTTCAATAACTTAACGACCAGATCCGCTCGTTGCAGCGGATGCAGACACTGCTGGAGGCGCGGGCTGAACCGCGGGCGGCGGTAACTCAGGCTCTCCGGGATACTGAAAGAGATAGTCGCGAATGAGTTCAATTTGCTTAGAAGCATCGCCACCCAGAACTCCCTCGACTCCGATACGCGGAGACTTTTCATCCAAGGGATCAGTATTCGGCCACAATTGCGGCATACGCGTTCCAGGCATGATCGCATTCGGATTTTCTAACCAACCTGGGACCCAGTCATAGCTCAGACGCGCTTTGATATTCGCAAAGTGAGGAGCGTGGGCGCTTGCATCGCCACCCGGCGCCACGACCGCGTGACACGTGAGACAGCCGAGAGTTTTGATCAGGCCTTCAGCTTGATGAATCTGTTCGGAGCTCAGGGTGCTCCGCTTCGAGCTGAAAAGAGATTCAGCAGAATCGTACGCGGAGAAATACTTCACGAGCGTGGTCGTCTGGGTATCCGAAAGTCCGAAAGTCGGCATCCGGATTTTCACCCAAGGACGGATCATCACGTTCGTATTTTTCAGGTACTTGAAGAGCCAATCGGTCTGAAGCTTTCTGCCCTCGGTATAGAGCAGTGGAGGTCCTTCGGACTTGTCGGTGTAGTGAGCCAGCACCTCGCCACCCCATGGAACAGTCTTGTCTTCCATCGCATGACAGCCAACACAGTTCTTCTGATTGATAAGACGATGGCCGGCAATGATCGCCTCTTTGCGTCCGTCGACGGGAGCGATCATCTCGGACGAGACGTTCTTGTTCTCGTAACCGGTTACGACGGTCGCGAGCGCGTTGGCCTGCTCAGCAGTGAAGCCGAAGTGAGGCATACGAGTCTTAGCCTGGAAATCACGCTTCTTGCCCACGTCCCAGATGCGAGGGGTACGAATCTTGGTGAAAATCCATGCCGCACGCGAGGTGTGAGGAATTTCAACGTTATCGAAGGCGAACTTGGTGACCTCTTTGGATCCTTCGGCCGTGAGTTCCGCGCCGATGTTCGGAGCGTTCTCGTAGCCTTGGATCGCGTGACAACCGTAGCAGCCGTAATGACTTATCAATTTGTCGCCGAGGTAAGTTTGTTTTTCTTCGAGGGACATCGACGCGAGCTTCAAGCGCGCATCGCGGGTGGGCATCGAGCCTAGAAGGAATTCGAGCACCACATCGTCACGAACGGTGTCGTCAGGAACCGGAACCTGCAGCGCCTCGAATTCGGGATTTTTCTTCTCGAGAAGATAGACTGCGATATCCGCGACTTCTTGGTCGGAGAGCTTCATACTCGGCATGGAGGATTGAGCCCAGTAATGCTGAGGCAGCTTGAGCCACGATGCGAGCCATTCGTAAGTAACTTTGGAACCGAGTTGATTTAGCTCAGGTCCAAACATCGGCACGCGAGGATCGCGGTAACCGAGAGCGGTAGGATCGGTGGGCCTCTTGACTTCGATGTCATTGATTGCGTGACAACCGACGCAGCCGACTTGACTTACGAGCGCCTTTCCGCGGGACGAATCGCCAACGACCTTGGAGGCGAGTTGCAGCGGTTCATAAACTTTCGACTTCGCCACGATCAGGTGAGCAATCGCATCAACTTCGACTTTGCCGCGAGCAATGCTGGCTTCGTCGGAGTTGTTATGAACTTGCCAGAACGCGGGCATGAGGGTCGAAGGACGGAAGGACTTAGGATTCCACAACCATTTCTTGATCCAATCAGGACTGACCTTCGAAGCAACTCGCTCGAGAGACGGAGCGGGCTTCTTCTCCGTAGCCAATTTTTCGAAGTGCCCGGAAAACTTATGGCAACCGTAACAGCCGTAACGTTCAATAAGTCGCATCCCGGAGTTGAGCGTCGGTGCGTCCTTGAAGACGACTTCCTTGGCATGGCACTGGATACATTGGCCTTCCACCATCTTCAGCGGAATCATGTGGGTCTTAATGTGCTCGCTGTAATGGAAGTGATACTTCGCGGTCCATTCCGCCGCCTGCACGGGATCTGCAGGGGTGTGGGCAGAGTTGTTAAAATCGACGGACTGAGGAACGCCCGCATGACAGACCGTACAGCCGATTTTTTCGGCGGGGTGTGGACTATCTGGACCAGCGATCAGATGTAGTTTGGAGTGAGTCGCAAAGGGCTGAGGGAAATCCTCGAATCCCGGTTGGTTCGCGTTCACGTGACACGTCATACAACGGTCGACACGCGGAACTTTGTTGAAGAAGTAGTCGTCGTAGAGGCCGTTGAGAATGACTTGGTTGACCTTAACGGTCGGCGAGATGAAATCGAGCAGCGGCGCGTTTCGCGCTAAGTTAACGAGGTTCACACCGTTCTTTTCGACGATCTTGTTCAGCTGATCGCGGGTACGCGTGAGCGAAGTAAGACGCGCACTCAGATCAGTTTCCTTCGAAAGGATATCCTTCTTGTCAGCATTGGCTTTATCAAAAGCGAGGTGGATACGCTCTTCGATATGCGCAAGCTTCGCGACCTTGGTTTCGTCTTCTTTGTACTTCGCGATGATTTCGTTGAGATCGTCGGCGCGTTCTTTGATGGCTTCTTCCAGGTGGTAGTGAGCAGCGTCGAGCTTACCTTTTTCGATCTGGTAACGCTTGGTCGCGCCGTAGAGCTTAGCGTTGATGGCCGAAATTTTAGAATCGATTTCCTTGGTGACTTCGGCCTGTTTTTTCTCGACTTCCGAAATATCCTTTTCGATATTCTCGAGCTGCTGCTTGTTCATCGCCTTGTCGGCTTCCATGAGCTTGCGTTCAGCGACTGCGGTCGAGATTTTTTGACTTTGACGTTGGTAAACCTTCCATGGCCGCGCAAAGTCTTGGATCGCGGCCCAGATCGTTACGACCAGCAAAAGGATCGAAGCGATGGCGAACCACTTCGAGAGAACTCGCGTGTTATAGACGGTTTCTTTATTGTTGGGAGGTTGTCCAGCAGCCATCGTATTCCTACATCACAAGTTGAACATGTATTCGGGGATCGAGACGATATATTTAAGGTTAAAGCTCCAGCGCAGATACATTTTGATAGGAAGCGATGCCATTACGAGCAACAACATCACCATCATGCCGTAACGGACCAATCCCATTTCCTCGAACATCTTCTTGAGGATGGTTTTGGCGAGGAGAAACGGAATCACGGTCATATAAGCGCCGATCAGAAGAATCCCGACGCTCTCGCGCAGCAGAATACTCGAAGGCAGCCCCACATTGAGGATCTGAACCCATACAATCTCGGACAAGTTGATGTTGGCGAGCGCCACGACCTTGTGCGTGTCCCACATCTCGAACGGACCGAAGAAGTTCCAGCCCGGCCCGCGCATGAAAGTCCCGAGGAAGATAAGTGCGATCCAAAGAACGATGAAACCGAATCCAAAGACCCATACCGCCCAAAAACGTTCTTTGATCGTGTAGTAGCCATTACCCTTCGGAT
>JBDSDI010000132.1:0-5329 GCA_039920645.1 Bdellovibrionota bacterium
ACCATTACCGCCCGTGCTACTACTCGCAGCCGGCGTGGACTTGGATCCGTCTTTGGATCCTTCTTTGGAGGGTGATGATGATGAGGCCGTTTGTCCGCGGGAACGCCCGCGGCTGTTGCGTCTTGGCATAGTTGATTCTCACTCTAGGCGCAGTCATCGGATACCGCAAACATCTCGGCTATTTCGAGCGCTTGCGCTTCCTATGAAGTGGCCCTAATATATGCCCCATGTCACAAAGAGCAGAGACCCGCATTTTCGACATCGTTGTCGTCGTACTTTTCGTTTTCGTTCTCGGATTCCTCGCATTTCGCGCGCGGGCTCCTGAAACTTCTTCAATTCCCGGCGCCAACTGGCCTTCGCAACCTGAGTCGAAACTGATTCTCGACTCGAAGACGATTCTGGAGGGCGATCCACTCCCTCCGTCCGTTGAAGCATTGCCTGTTCCCGGAGAGACCGTGTCTCCCGTAATGGATGGCACGGTTCCGGACTCGGATCACCCGCAAGGAGACTGGCAATAATGTTAACCCCCAAAAAATCTTCGAAGAAACTGAAGATCCTCGTTTCCAACGATGACGGCATCAACAGCGAAGGCATTCTCGCTCTCGCGCGCGCTTTGAGTCGTATCGCTCATGTGACCGTAGTTGCGCCCGAGCGCGAACAATCCACGATGGGCCACGCGCTCACGCTTCATAAGCCCGTGCGTATTTTTCACGTCGCTAGCGAGAAGAATCTCGATCTCTGGGCGACGAGTGGCACGCCTGCCGATTGTGTTTACGTCGGTATCCGCTATGTAATGAAAGAACGCCCCGACTTCGTTATCAGCGGCATCAACCGCGGCGTGAACGTCGGCAACGACATCTACTACTCGGGAACGATCGCCGCGGCACGCGAAGGCGCGGTCATCGATATTCCCGCAATCGCATGTTCCCTCGACTACCACTACGAACCCGGTCATAGCACACCCGATTCCTTCGGCTGGGCGGCGGATTACATCGTCGACCTCGTGAAGCAGCTTCAAAAAAATCCCGTTCCCAGCAACTGCCTACTCAACGTGAACTTCCCGAACGTCACCAAGAACAAGGTGAAGGGCGTTCGTGTCGCGCGTCAGGGTTTCCGCATCTACACCGACAAGGTTGCCTCGAGACTCGACAACCGCGGCAAGAAATATTTCTGGTTGGGCGGCCAGTACGCGGGCTTTAAGCAGATCGAAGGTTCCGACTGTGAAGTCCTCGACCAGGGCTACATTTCGATCACGCCATTCCGCATCGACCTCACGCAGTACGATTATCTGCAGAAGCTCTCGTCGTGGATCCCCGATCCTCGCACCCGTAAGTCGAGCTCCAAGGTCTCAACTTTGAAAAACTCGAAGCCGCGCGTGATCGTGGATGACCCGATCACCAAGCTCGCTTCCAAGAAAAAGAAATCCGCGTCCAAGAAGAAACCATCAACCCGCAAGAAATCCGTTTAGTCGGAGTTCTTCCAAGGTGAATCGTTTGTTGAAACGCGTCTGTCTCCTGCTTTGCCTCGGCGCCTGCGTAAGCGGACCGTCGGTGAAGGAGTACCAAGAATCGATGCCGAACCCTAACGCTTCGCTTCTTGATTTCGCGGTCCCGATCGAGGATGTCTCTCCGAAGGTTATCTCCCTTTTTGGATGGAGAAGCGCCCGAAGGATGCATGAAGGCATCGACTTCCGAGCGAGCAAAGGAACTCCGGTACTTGCAACCGAGAAGGGAGTCGTTCTCTACTCGGGTCAGAGTCTCAAGGGCTTCGGAATCATCGTCGTGATTGGTCACGGAGACGATTGGAGCAGTATCTATGCCCACCTTTCGAAATCCTTGGTCCAAAGGGGTGATAACGTCCGCAAGGGCCAAAAAATTGCATTTTCGGGTAACACGGGACGCTCTTCCGGGCCCCATCTCCACTTCGAGATTCGCAAGGGCGCCGACCCTCTGGATCCGCTCCTTTTCCTCAAAAGGGGCACTTTTCGGCTTCCTTGATTATTGGCAGCAGACGGCCTAGAGTCCCCCCTCGATGAGCACAGAAGATTTTACCGAAGGTTTCCGCCTCGTTCGCAAAGTCGAAAACTTCCCACGCCCCGGCGTGACATTCTACGACCTGACGCCTCTCATGGCCGATGCCCTGTTCTTTGGTCGTGCGATGGAGCGCTTCGCGCGCAGATTCTCCCGCCGCGCTGTCGACTACGTCGTTTCTCCCGAATCGCGTGGCTATATGTTCGGTGCGGCTCTCGCTTCGAAAATCGGTGCAGGTTTTGTTCCTGTTGCCCGTAACGGAACGCTTCCTTTCAAATCAATCAAAGTTCAATGCCCTGCCGGTTACCATCATGACATCAACAACGTGAAAGAACTGAGCATGCACGAAGACGCTCTGCCGAAGGGCGCCAAAGTTCTCATCGTCGACGATATTCTCGGTTCGGGCCACACGGCTCTTGCATGCAAGCAGCTCGCGTTGAGTCTCGGCGCCGAAGTGGTCGAAGCGGCGTTCTTCCTCGAGATCCCCGGACTCGAAGGTCGCAAGCTTCTCGGCGAAACCAGCGTCTACAGCTTGATGACCGTCTGAGCTGGTCATGAACTCGTCCGAATGGAAGTCTCTGCTCGAGGACGAGCCCGATAACGAACTTCTGCGTTTCTCCTATGCAAAAGCGTTAATGGACGAGCGCGACTTCGCACGAGCGGCGGGTGTTTTTGGCGAACTCGTCGACGAGAAACCTGACTATGTTATCGCGTGGGCTTTTCTCGCGCGCTCGTTGCTGGAATCGGGCGACCGCGATGGCGCTCGTCGGGCCGCCGAAGCCGGAATGCCACTGGCGTTGAAATTCAATCACGAGGTGCCGATCGAGGAACTCGAAGCCGTGCTCGAAGAACTCAGTTCGGAATTTTGACTTTGAAGACGGCGAGCTCGCTCGAAGTGCCGCTCCTCAGCGCGTAGTCGTTGTCCGAGACGACGGCAAGAAGCTCGTGCGAAAGCATCGCAAGGCCCTCGGCTTTTTCGCGTCCGACGTAACCGGCTTCGGTCAAATCCACAACGAGCTCTTTGTGACCCGTCGAGGGATTCCACACGAAGACTTTGCGCAATGCTTTGTCTTTCGTCTTGCCGTCTTGCTCCAAGACGAGGATGCGGCCATCGCCGAGCGCCGAAGCGTCACCGATTTTGTTGGCTTTGGGATCGTGAAGCGGGTACTCGAGCAGCCCTAAAGATTTTTCCTTTTTTGTATCCCACGCCAGTACGGAGATCGTATCTTCCGACGGCGCGAGGGGACTTTGAAGAAAGGCGTAGAGCGTGTCACCCGCAATCGTGACGCCCTCGAAGCCTCTATTCACGGCACGCTCGCCGATTTTTTTCGGAAGCGCTGCTATACCGTATCGATGCGTGCTGCCTTCGGGAATCCAGCGACCGAGAATGCGACCTTTTGAATCGATTTTTAGAAGTGAGGGCCCGTATTCTTCGACGGCCCAGTAAGCATCGGCATCGAGCGCGATTCCTTCGGTATCGATGCCGCGCTCATTAAGAGGAAGTTTGTGCCCGTTGATATCGACGGGTTCTTCGTCGTCGGGACTGTTGGGAATGCCCGATGCCTTAGCGTGAGTGTCGGCCCAACTGAGAGGGAGACGTTTCTCGAAATGCCATCCTTTGGATTCCGACCACGTCGTGAAAAAAATCTCGGGAGTGTAGTCCGGCGAAATGAAAGGCCGCTGTTGCCGAGACGATCCTTTGATTTTAATCGGTTCTTCATTGGGACCGCGGTCACTGATCGAGACGAGTTTGAAATCCCCTTTCGTGGACGCCGCGCAACAGAGTCCCGAAAAACCGCCGACGATAATTTTTTGGTCGCTGATACCTTTGAGCTTCCAGATTCCGACGAGAGTGGCGTGGTTCACAAACTTATATCCTTATATTGCGCACGCGGAAGTAGAAAAGAAGTCCCACGAAACCGAAAGCGACGGCCGCGTAAGCCGTGAGGCGGATTCCAGCGTCGTGCCCGACACCTTTTCCGGCGAGCAGCAGCGATGGGAAAACGAGGTTCGCGGCGGAGATGCCGAGCTTCATCGTGAGCGTGCGCGTGCCGTAGTACATGCCCGTACGATTGGATTGCGTGCGTTCGGCGGCTTCCTGCGCGAGATCGGCGATGATCGCATTAGGAAGAATACCGAAGATCGCCAGCGGGAGCGATGCGAGTCCCGCCAAAGCGTAAGCTTGAAGTTCCGGACTGAAGGGAAGCCGACCGAGCTGACTCGCGAGCGCGAAGACTACGGCGAGAAGCCCGAAGCCCGTGAGGATGAGTGGCTTTTTGCCGAATTTTTTCGCGAGCATATTTACGGGTGCGTAGAAAACAAAACTCAGGGCAAAGAGCATGAGCATCAGCAGTGATAGTTTGGATGCCGGAAGCTGTAACAATACAAGAATGTAATAACTCATGCCGAGCTGGATGAACGTGAGCGAGAGCCAGTAGAAAAGATCGGAGCCGAGAAAGAGGCGGAAGTTACGATCGCCAAGTGTCGCCTTCAGCGAATCGATGATTTTTTCGGAACTAGTAGCGAAAGAAGCGTAGCGCCGTTCATCGATGAAAATGACCGGCATCAGCATGAGAATCCATGAGGCGCCGGCGAAGCTCGCCACGACGGCGCGGAAAGCTTCCGTCGACGAGAGTTGCCAGGTCGATGCGACCCAGCCCTGAAGGCCGTAAACTTGGTTGCCGAGGGCGAAACCCAGCGCCCACGTCACGGAGATCCATGTGCTGATGTTAAGACGTTCTTCAGGTGTGTGGCCGAGTTCGGCGATGAGGGCGTTGAAAGGTGTTACATAGAGCGAGAACGAAATGTAGAACGCCAGCATCGTGAAGACGAGCCAAACACTATTGGCGGTAGAGATCGCAAGATCGGGCGGCGTGAAAACGAGTAGTGAGAAAAGCGCGAGCGGAGTGGCTCCGATCATGAGGAAGAAACGGCGCCGGCCGAGACGGGATTCGTTGCGGTCGGAAAGATGCGCGATAAACGGATCTTTCACGGCGTCGAAAAGACGCGACGAAAAAGCGAGAAGTCCCAGGAGCGTGAGTGAGCCGAGAATGGCGCCTTGGGGGATGAAACTCGGGAAAATGCCGTGGCCCGCACTGTCTTCGGGAGGCATGTAGAAATACGTAAGTAGGTTCGCCACCGAAAAACTCGCGAGCGACCAGCCGAACTGTCCCAGTGCGAAGACGATTACGAGAGAGAAGGGCAGTTTTTCGGGTTCTTGGCTCTTCATTGCTTCGAGAAAGTATGGCAGAACCTATCTCTGATGGCGCCTCAAAATATTTTTCCCGAAGGATTTTTTT
>JBDSDI010000133.1:0-13687 GCA_039920645.1 Bdellovibrionota bacterium
CTTTTCAGTTGTTCATATTCAATTCATGTCACCGTAGTAAGTTTTTTGGGACAACATGGAGAGGAATACTTAGTAATGAATGACACTTTGAACGAAAACAATATGAGCAAGGTCCCAGAACTCACGCTTCTGTTTTGGATCATTAAGATCTTTGCGACGACTCTCGGTGAAACGGGCGGCGATGCCGTTTCGATGTCGATGAATTTGGGGTACCTGGTAGGGACAGCCATATTCGCCGTAATTTTCTTAATAGCGGTTTCTGTTCAAATCAAAGCCAAGGCTTTTCATCCTGTCATCTACTGGATAACAATTATCGCTACACCACAGTTGGGACAACACTGGCCGATTTTGCGACCCGTTCCCTCGGCATCGGATACGCCGGCGGTTCCGCGTTGCTCTTCGTGCTGCTCCTCGGCTCCCTAGGTATTTGGTATAGGTCGCAGGGTTCCATTTCAGTCAACACGGTGAGTACACCCAAAACCGAAATGTTTTATTGGGTCACCATTATGTTTTCACAAACTCTCGGAACAGCTCTAGGCGACTGGACGGCTGACTCTGCGGGCTTTGGCTATGGAGGAAGTGCGGTTATTTTCGGCGCGCTACTGGCTGTCATAGCTGGACTCTATTTTTGGACAAAAATATCTCGGGTCTTTCTGTTTTGGGCTGCTTTTATTTTAACGAGGCCCCTAGGAGCCGTTGTGGGTGATCTTTTAGATAAGCCACTTGATCACGGCGGTCTGGATCTCAGTCGCTTTTCGGCTTCGGCAGTATTGATAGGATTGATCGCTTGCTGCATTTTCTTTTTCCCACACAGAGCCGCTCAAAAATCACATTGAGTGGGCTGAGCGAATAGGAATCGAAAGCGAGTTTTTCTTGAGTGAAGGGGTGCGTATGAAGAACAAATGGATTTTGGGATTTGCTTTTCAAGCCTGTATTTCATCGCAGATTTTTGCGGCACCACAGGCCGGAAAATATTTCGACCGAGCAATCTTTGTCATATTTGAAAATACGAATTACTTAAGCGCAATCAATCAACCGTTTTTCAAGCGGCTGGCTGATAATGGCGCCCATTTTTCGAATTTCATGTCGATAACGCATCCTTCTCAAGGAAATTACGTGGCCCTTAGCTCCGGAGCGCTGAATGGTGTGACCGGCGATAGCGAGTACAATTTAGATGCCGACAATATCGTTGATTTGCTCGAAGCGAAGGGCCTCAAGTGGAAAATCTATGCCGAGGGATATCCCGGGAATTGCTTCACGGGAACGTCATCTGGAAATTACGCTCGAAAGCACAACCCCTTTATTAGCTTTTTGAATATTCAAAGAGATCCCAAGAGGTGTGCAAATATCGTAAGTGCAGATCAGTTTGATCGAGACGCTCTGAATAATTCACTTCCAGAATATGTCTTCTATATCCCTGATAAAAGAAACGATGGTCACGATACGGGAGTCGCCTTCGCGGATAATTGGTACGCAAAAAGGTTTTTGCCATATTTGAATGACAAAAAATTTATGGATAATACGGTTTTGATTTCTACCTTCGATGAAAGTGGATTCAGTATTCGAAATCAAATTTACACAAGTATCGTCGGCCCCAACGTTCAGTCAGGCGTGATTGGGGATGCTTTCAATCTGTATAGTCTCCTGACTCTGATTGAAGACAATTGGAATCTTGGAAATCTCGGCAAACAAGATGTGACGGCCAATCCGATCCAAAATATTTGGAAGACGGCGCATTAATTACGTGGAACATTCAAGCGTTCAACCCGCTCCATCCAAGCTCAACAAGGTGCCCGAGATAACGCTTGTGTTTTGGTTAGTGAAAATCATGTCCACGACGATTGGGGAGACCGGCGCTGATTATCTGGCCGTCAATGTTGGCTGGGGTACGGCTATCACCGACGTTGTGATGTCGATTTTTTTAGTCGGCGCACTGATGCTTCAACTTCGGAATCGCCGCTATGTCCCTGCCGCTTACTGGCTCACGGTCGTGTTAGTCAGTATCGTTGGAACTCAAATAACCGATCTGTTAACGGATAATCTCGGGGTAAGTTTGTACACGAGCACCCTGGTATTCTCCGGTATTTTGGCGTCGATATTCTTTTTCTGGAACCGAAGCGAGGGAACTCTGTCCGTACATACTATTTTTACGCTTCGACGCGAACTCTTCTATTGGGGTGCAATTTTGTGCACGTTTGCTTTAGGAACGGCGGCGGGCGATCTTGCGACCGAAGAGTTAGGTTTAGGTTTTAGGGTGGGTGTTGTTGTATTTCTAGCGCTGATAGCGGGGGTAGGTTTGGCGTACCGTTTCAAACTGAATGCCGTTTTGGCGTTTTGGATGACCTACATTCTGACCCGACCTCTGGGCGCTTCGCTGGGAGATTACCTCGCGCAGGCACGAAAATATGGCGGGCTTGGTTGGGGCACCGTGAACACAAGCCTCGGTTTTCTTAGTGTCATCGTCCTGGCCGTCACCTATCTAGGTTTCACTCAGAAGAGTCTTGAGGAAGTTAAAAAGTAGTATGAGCATGAAAAACATTCGGTTACTCGTCGTGATTGTTCTCCAGATATTCCCTCTGCTTCCCCGCGCGAGTGCTGGCGAGGCCGCATCGAAACTCGGGGACCTCTCGGAGTTTAGAACTGTTGTCGTGGACACCCAGAATTTCGCGCTTAAGGGGGATCTCGCGAAAGCTAAAATTCGGGTGAAGGATCTTGAAACCTCGTGGGACGAGGCCGAACCTGCACTGAAGCCCCGCTCGGCTAAAGAATGGCATGCGGTGGATAAAGCGATTGATCGTGCCTTGGAGGCGCTAAGGGCCAATCCGCAAAATGCAGAACTGTGTAAAAAGTCCCTAGCTGAACTATTGAGTGCCATCGACCATAAGGAACACCTCAACTAAACGCGTTGATAGATTCGTGGATGGTGTGCTTCACTCAAGACCCTATATTAAAAAGGGGAGTTCGCCGGATGTTAGATAATAAAAAGAGCTCGAGTTTGTTCGGGAGTGTACGCTTTGCCGTACGAGGTCTCCGAATAATATTTCTGACGGAACGAAATTTCCGTATTCAGGTTCTTTGTTTGCTTGCGGCACTGACAACATTCGCTTTCTTTAGGGCAGAACCGATGTGGTGGGCGGTTTTTGCCGTCATTTCGGGATTCGTTCTCGCGTTGGAGGCTCTTAACTCAGCGATCGAGAGGCTCCTGGATCATTTGCACCCTGATTTTCATCTCGAGGTGGGTCTGATTAAAGATTGTAGTGCGGCGGCGGTCTTAATTGTTTCCATCGCATCAATTGTTGTTTTTGTGGCGTTTATTCTTTCTCACTCCGAAAGACTGCGGGGATTTTGATGCTAAGAAGCTTCTCTAAAAACCGGCTTTGGGTGGCGTTGTCTTTAGTTTTGTTTGGTATTTTTTTAAAAGTTACATCTGAACTCCAGGAGAAAGATCGCGGTTTATCGAGCGTCGACGAGGCCATTTTGAAAATGGTGGGACAGCTTCGGAAATCATATTTTACGGGTCCCGCGATGGATATCACATCACTGGGCTCTCCCACGATATGTTCGCTCATTACGTTCGTCGGAATTATTCTATTGTATAAAAGGCGAGATAAAACGTCAGCCTTGCATCTCCTTGTAGCGGCGCTTGGATCTGCGATGTGGACCATCGCATTGAAGAATTTTATACAGCGCGTGCGTCCCACGGAAATTCATCCTTTGGTCGAAAGTTTGGGATTTTCTTACCCGAGTGGTCACTCACTGAGCTCGACGGCGATCTTTGTCACTATTGCCATCATAGGGAGTCGGCAGTGTCCCGCGAAGCAGCGAGTCTACGCGGTCCTGCTTGCGATGATGTTGAGTGGTCTCGTGGCTTTAACGCGAATATATCTTGGCGTGCACTATCCGAGCGACGTGTTGAGCGGATTTTTCTTTGGCTCGGCATGGGCGTTTCTTCTCGCTTCGTGTTTTGCAAATTTCACTCCAGAAGCGAAATCGTGATAAACTCTTAAAGAATACCTTTCAGGGGAGATCTCAGATGTCGACTTTTCTAAGTAAAATCCAGCATACTTTTCCATCCGTTTTCTTTGTAATCGGACTGATTTCGAGCGGCGTGTCCCATGCTCAGGCCGTCGATAGCTTCAGTGACCAGGCAAGCTACTCACAACCTCTCAGAGGCCTCACGGCTCTGCCGGTGGCGATGGTGAGTGAGGTCAACGAACTTACAGCCTTTTTTAAAGACGGCGGCTTTGAGCCTCTCAACCTTCAGGCCGGCCAAGGCCAGGATTTCTTCGGGGTCGACCAAATTTTTGGGCGGCTGAGTGACGGACGCTTTGTTTACCTCATGCTCAATGTGAAGCTTGAAGATCCGTCGAACTCGTCGCCCCTGCGCAAAGTGGATTCCGGTCTTGTCTACCACGCAACCACCAAAGCGGGCTTGAGCTACGCTCTTCATTTCGAAAAATTTAGTGCGACCGAAGTGAAACAGATCACCGACGTCCTCGAGTCGGACCTGAACCACGAGTCCGGTATCTCGGCGTTGTCGTTTCCTAGAATTCGCAACGTCTTTGGGATCTCGGAAGCTTTCGCTGGTCCCGGTGATCACGCCACCACGACGGCCAATGGCACGACTCCCGTTCCCGCTCATCGCAAAATGAAGCGCATCATCATTAACAACCCGAACGGCAAGGGGGGCACGATCACTCGACTCGTGCCCGTCGACGATCGCCCGTTTAGCGAAATTCTTTCGGCGGTCGGAACCTGCGGTAAAAATGTTGGCCTCGGAGCTGTCGATGCCACGTTGGGCTCGGTTTACCGGATGGTGCGCACCGCGGTCCGCGTGGTCGTTAAACCCAGGGAAGTCTGGCACAACGCGGTTGGAACTTTTGGCAAAACACGAGAATTCTTCCAGGAGCTTTTCACCAATAAGCTCGTTCCGAAATACTCCAAAAAGTTCATGGCGCTTTCTTCAGCCGAGCGCGCCCGTATTATTTGTGATTTCGTCGGACGCGTGGCCGGCATCGCGGCCGTTTCTTACTATGCGGGAGAAATTGGAAGGTCGAGCGTCTCGGATAAGGTTCAGGATCTCGCTGGAGATTTCGGCCAGTACTTCACAAACGTCTCCGATAAGCTTACTAAGTTCGTGAGCAACTTCGTGAGCGCGCGAGGTCGACCGTTTTAAGGGACTTCTAGTGACCTACAAGCGCGCGGTACACGTTGAGGCGACGGCCTTTTTCAGAAGTTGAAGTGAGGGACTGCGTCTGATCGGCGTAGTTCAAAATGAAATCTTTCACCTGACGAACGCTGAGGTCGGGACGGTACGACATGAGAAGCGCCACCGCTCCGGTCACGTGAGGAGTGGCCATCGAAGTACCTTGCATACTTTTGTAGGTGTTGCCGGGATAGGTTGAGTAGATGGCTTCGCCGGGCGCCGCAATGTCGACGACTGAGGGACCATAGTTACTGAAGAGCGAGCGTTGCCCCGTATTTCCGTAAGAGGCGACGACAATGGAATGTTCGAGCGGATACATTGCGGGGTAGGCCGTAAACCCACCGTTACTGCCGGCTGAGCTCTCGAGCTTAGTTGAATCGTTTCCGGCCGCGATCACGTTGATGATGCCTTCGTCATCAAGGCTTTTCATCGCCTCAAACACCGCTCGCGAATACGTGCGACCGCTCCAACTGTGGTTGATCACGCGCACGTTATCGCGGTGACGGTAGATCCAGTCCAGTCCGCGCACGATCGAGTCGGAAGACGCTGCGCCATTGGCGTTAAAGGCTCTCACCATCATCATTCGAGTGCTCCAGTTCACACCGGCCACACCGATTCCGTTGTTGCCAATCGCCCCAATCGTTCCTGAAACATGTGTCCCGTGTCCGTTTAAATCGTAGGGATCGTGGTCGTTGTCGATCGTATCGTAACCAAAAGAGGTCTGCCCGTTCACGTCGCCGGTCCAGAGATTAGCGCGCAGATCGGGGTGATTGTAGTCCACGCCCGAATCGAGGACAGCGACGATATTGGTGCGCGATCCGCGGTGAAGCGTCCATGCCTGGGCGATGCCAGAATCCATGTGGCGTTGGCCACGGTACTCGACGGTCTGACCAAAATTGAGCATGCCCCAGAGAGAGGTGAACAAGGTGTCATTGGGAACTACCGGAGTCGGATCAAAGTCGGAAAGATCGCCGGGGTTGGAGGGTTTTTTGCTTCCCATCTGAAGCGTGTAGACGGCGTTCGTCTCGATATTTTTCCAGAGACGTTTGGAAAGAGTCTCCGTCGTTGGAGTGGAGAAACTGGCGAGCGAATTCGCTTCGATCACGTCATAAGATTTTCCAAAAGCTTCGAAAGATCGAAGGACCTTGAGGCCGGTTTGAGTGGAAAGAGCTTCCAGATTTACCGAAGGATGTCTTTCGACTAAGAACTCTTCGCTACGAACATTGAAACTGCAAAGAAAAATAGCAAAGAGGGTGATTTTCTGAAAAGACGACGTCATCTCTTCTTTTCGGGGTTAAGGGAGTGGGGCTTGAGAAGTGTTGGATTATTGACCGTCGCGACGCGAAGGACCTGCGACGTTCTCAATTAAGACTGGTTCTTAAACATCTCTAAAATCAGGACTCTCAAGCTCGACCAGTTGACGGGAGTATTTTCCCAAACTTCTTCAACCTTTTCAGAAAAGGCTGACTGTTTCTTCATTTCAAGCTTTCTTGATTCTTTCTGGCGGGCCTGGATAGATTCCGTCAGGCTTTGAGCGAAGGCGGGATTGTCGGGCACGATCAATCCAATTTCCGCATTGATGCGTTCAATCGAACGGGGATCGAAGTTGCCCGATCCCACGTAGGCATCTTTGCCATCGACGATCATGACTTTGGAATGTGTTCCCCATTTAGACGCATCATCGTAATAGGTCTGCCCCACGCGTCGGGTCTGGGGATTGCCTTTGAAGAGGCGGACATTTCCACCCATCGCCGCGAGGCTTTTTGCAGAACGCATGGCCACGGTCGCCGTGGCAAATTCATCGCTCGAGCTCACGTCGTTAATAAGCAGATCGACTTTTGTTCCACTCTTGATTTTTGAACGGAAGATTTCCGTCTCAGCTTCGAGCGGAATAAAATACGGGTTTTCAATCAGCACCGACTGCTTTGCGTTTTTTATCATGCCGTAGAGCTGAGCTCCTAAACGCGCTTCCGTTCGCTGCCAGTCGGGGTTGTCCGAAGCCACGATCAGCACGTCCGCTTGAGTCGAGCGTTGGTCTTTGAGGGTGTGCGCGGCTTTCGCTTGTATCGAAGCCCGGAGTGAATCTTTTTGGGGATTTGGGTTGAGGCAGGATTGGGCCACTTGCGCACGCTGGGCGCGTAAAACGTCTTGCTCAAAACGTCCCAGGGCGGCACCTTGTTCGACGATTGTGGGGATAATCGGCAGCTGTTCCAGGGGGTGCGGCAATTTGCCGCGGATGTCGAGGTCCACCTCGGTTAAATCAGGAGCGTTCTTGGAAGCGAAAGGAGAATTCCAGTAACGGTTAAAAATTTTCTGCACGGTTTTGACGGCCGGTCCTTTAACTTGCAGATCAGTGTCCACGAAGTTGAAGTGCGCGTTCAAATCAAAATAGTCGTCGGATACGTTTCGACCACCGAGGATCATTTCTCCGCCGTCATCGTCGCCATCAATCACAAAAGTTTTTTTGTGATTGCGATGATTGATCTGCAAGGTCGTCTTCGTCGGTTCGGCATTGTAGTAGCGAAGTTCAATGCCGACTTCGGCCAGTTGTCGTTGAAAGGCGAGATTGATATTCGCTCCCTGTGGTCGGTTATCGAGCAGGAGGCGCACGGAAAACGGCTTGCCCTGCAGCTTCATTTCTTTGGCCTTTTTCACGAGTGCACTCAGAATGAGGCAACCCGAGCGATCGGCATGAAAAATCATTGTTTCTAGCGTAATGCTCTTCTGGGCCCGATCGATCATATCGAGGCGGCTTTGCAGGGCGGCCGCTCCTTCATCAAGAATTGCAATTGTGTGGGGTCCATAGACTTTTTGGATATATCCATCCGAGGCGGCGGCGTTGGGATTTTCTAGAGGGCGTTTCGTCGCTTCGTGACCGATGTCCTCGGCACGGGACTGCGTGAGTGTGCCTGCCACAAGGCACAAAACAAAAAAGATGGCGGCGCGGACCATGGGTCATTATCGCAGTTTGGTCGGGGGCGCTTGATGAAGTTTGGGTTAAGTTCCTGCGGGTCCAGAAACTTATCGGACGCTCAGTTATTGGCAATCGGGGTTAAGCGACTCAATGCGCTATTTATCAAGCCTGGTTTTGGGCGTAGGTCCTTGCAGCATCAGATACTTTAAAAATAGGCTAAAACTAGGGCTGGCGACATGACTCAAAAACAGGGCGGATCCATCGAATTGAACTCCAAATCCGGGCTGAAGCTTAGTAAGATTCCAACGTGCATCAACGCTCACCCGAACTCCGAGCCACACTACAAATCGCAACTTAAGAAGAACCATGCCGCGCTGAAAGAATTTCAGACGCTCCTTTATTCGGGCCACGCCAAAGCGCTACTCATTATTTTTCAGGGCATGGATACGGCGGGAAAAGACGGTGCGATTGAACACGTGATGTCGGGCGTGAACCCGCAGGGTTGCAGTGTCGTAAGTTTTAAGACCCCGACTTCGGCCGAGCTAGATCATGATTTTTTTTGGCGGGCCAATCAGGTTCTGCCCGCTCGAGGAATGATCGGGATTTTTAATCGCTCCTATTACGAGGAAGCCCTGATCACTCGTGTCCACCCTGAACTTCTTTTGAAAGAAAAACTTCCGTCCGGAAAAATCTACGGAAATAAATTCTGGTCCGACAGATATCGCGACATCGTCAATCATGAGAAGTATCTGCATCGACAGGGATATGAGATCGTCAAGATTTTCATTCATATCTCTAAAGATGAACAAAAAAAGCGCCTCATGGATCGCTTTAGCGATCCCAAAAAACAGTGGAAAATTTCCGAAGGCGACGTTCGCGAACGGGCGTTTTGGAATGAATACCAACATGCTTACGAACAATGCCTACGGCATACGGGCACCAAAACGGCCCCCTGGTACATCGTGCCTGGCGATGACAAAAAATCTGCCCGCCTTCAGATCTCTCAGATTCTCATCACGCGCTTTGAGGCCATGAAACTCGAATATCCCGAATTGAACCCAGAAGAACAGCAGCGACTCAAAAAGTTGAAGGCATTGCTGGGAAAAGAATGAAATCCGTCTCATGATGCTTTTAGATTGGCGATTCTTTGCTTTGGGATCAGCAGCCTTCGCGGCGCTGACGGCGATTTTCGGAAAGATCGGCGTCTCAGGAATCAATTCGAATCTCGCGACTTTCATTCGAACGATTATTATTCTCGTATTCACGGCCGCTATTATCAGTTTTCAAAAAGAGTGGAAATCTCCCGAAGAGCTGAGCGGCAAGGCGCTTCTGTTTCTCACCCTTTCGGGGCTGGCGACCGGAGCATCGTGGCTTTGCTATTATCGCGCCTTACAGCTGGGTCCCGCGTCTAAAGTCGCGCCGGTCGACAAACTGAGTGTCGTTTTTGTGATGATCCTGGCGTTTGTCTTTTTGGGCGAAGCGGCAACGTGGAAAACGATTGTTGGTGCGGCGTTGATTGTGGCGGGCTCCTTGTTCTTCGTTCTTTAAATGGAGTTGGCTACACTTTTTTTTCTCGAGTTATCCTTTGTTTTAGTTGGACCGAATACGGAAGCGTCGCGTGATCTCTTGCGCTTCGGGAAGTCCCGAGAGTGTCGTGAGTGTCAGATACACGAGTCCGAAAACAGAGAAGACGATCATCGCAACCGGAATCGGAGCATGGAACGGGAGAATCCCGCGCACGACCCACGCCAGAGCCGCAGCGACCGCCGACGATCCCCAGGTCTGGAAAATAAATTTCGCTTGAAGACCGAGATCTCCGAGGCGCGAGCGCAGGCCGCGACGAAGTAAACGATATTCGACGTAGCCCGCAATGCCCGCGGCGAAGGTGAGCCCGGCGGTTCCCCACACTTCCGGGATGCCAAGGAATTTCACGAGTGGGAAAGCGAAGACCCAACCTAGCGCTCCCGTAAGGAAAACGCGCACGAGTGCGAAACGCAGCGGTGTGCGCGTATCCTGAAGTGCGTAGAAGGCGGATGCGTAGAGGCGTCCCTGAGTCGAAGCGGTGAGGCCTGCGGTCGCGGCGGCGAGCACTCCCCAGACGAGCAGTGTCGCGTGACGATCGAAAGCGCCCGTCTGGAAAATCGCGCCAACGGCGACATCGCCGAGGAAGATGAAGACCATCGAAGTCGGAACCACGAAGAATGCGATACGGCGTAGCCCGCGGTCGAGACGCCCGCGCAGAAATTCCTTAACCGTGTTCTCGTCGCCGCGCGCTTTGGAGAGCTCGGGGAGTTCGGATGCGGAAACCGCCATACCGAAAAGACTCACGGGCAGCGTGTAGAGAATCTGCGCATAAGCGAGCGCCGAGACCGCACCCGTCGGGAGCCAACTTGCGAGAACGGCGTCGAGGTAGGCGCTGACTTGTACCACGCCGCGAGACACGACGACGGGACCGAAGTTACGCGCGACGACCTGGAAGGGGGCGTAGGACGCCTTCAAGTGCAGCGGTAGGCCACGCAGAATTTTGAAAGTCGAAGGAACTTGCACCAGGAACTGAACACCGCAGCCGATCACCTGAATCCACGCGAGATTGATGGCCAGTTGCGCAGCATTGGGCGTGTGGCTGGCCGTCGCGAGAAGACCCACGATCACGATGAGGTTCAATGTAACGGGGGCGGCATACGAGAGAAAGAAGTAACCGTGGCTGTTGAGCACTCCCAGGCACAGCGCGGAAAGAACGAGCAGTCCGATGCCAGGGAAAAGAATACGCACAATCTGAATTGTAAGTTCTTGTTTAGCGCCTTCGAATCCGGGCGCGATGATGCTGATGAGTGCCGGGGTGAAGATCACGCCGAGCAAAACGAGCGCACCCACAACGAGACCCAGGAATGCTGCAACGGTACCCGCGAGGCGGCGCGCGTCGTCTTTGCGACCTTCGCTCAAGAGGCGCGCGTAGACGGGAATAAAGGACGCCGAGAGAACGCCTTCACCTAAGAGATTCTGCAAGAAGTTCGGAATTTTCAAGGCGGCCTTGAAGGCGTCGCCGGCGTCCGAATTTCCAAAGTAGTGGGCAAAAACTCGCTCGCGAACGAGTCCGCTGATACGACTCAGAAGAATGCCTGCGGCGACGAGGAAGGCGCCGCTACGCGGCTTACGAGTACTCATAGAGCTTCTATCTTATCGGAGACTCGCGAGGAACTGTAGTCGGTTCAGCGACGAATGCAGAGGACGTCGTAGCTCTGGCTTCCCGTACGTACGTTCGAGCCGAGATACTGATCGCCATCCTCAAATGAGAAGGCGTCATAGGCCCAGAACGCCGGCTCGTCGCCGCGCGATTTCACCAGGAGATAAGCGATGAAAAGAAGGTCCCACGGCATGCCTTCGAAAACTGAAGATGTGGTCCAGTAAGAGCGACCACGCCCCGTGAAGTCGATCATCTCGGTCGCGAGGCCGTTCTTAACGGCGCTCTCGATTTGTTTTTTGCTGGGTAAACGACTGTTGAGACCTTCGCAGGCCATTTTTGCGTCGGCGTGATTCATGGAAATGTTGAAGGCCGAGAACCAGAGTATGTCGCTCACGGGGTCGCGCCATTCGCGATATCCTGAGGCAAAAGCCTGAGAGGAAAGGGCGGCGATAAGAAAGAGAAGGAGCTTCATGCGGGCCTTATAACGCATAGCGGTGTATGACGGCAAGGGTATTCTCAGGCTTATTGAGAGATCAGGTTTGCCCAGGCGATGCGCGCAAAGTTTTTGGAGATCAATGATTCCTTGATCGTGCTGTTGAGTTCCACGGCGGCGATTCTCTTATCCTCGACCTTCTCGCGTTGATCTTTCATGCCGATGTCGCCGCCGCGCGAATTTACCGGTGACAGTGCCTCAATCATGATCAGTGTTCGTGAGAACGCAAAAATTTTGCAGATAGACATATGATTTCTACCCAACTAGCAAAACTTAGAACCCATTCTTGAAATGGGAGTGCCTGAGCACGACTCTTGCTGAAGAGCTGATACCTGGAGGGATACTTCTTATGGAACTTCGTCGATTCTTTTCCGCGCATCGAAAAAAATTCGTGGCGAGCGCAGCTCTTCTTGCCGCTTCTGCAGGCTTGGTGGGCACTTTAACGTGGGCTCAGGTCTCACCTCAGGTCGCAGGCGCTTACATCGACGTCGACCAAGACGCTCTTGAAGTGCCCTACGGTATCTGGGTCGAAACCGAAGTTCAGCTCAAAAATGCCCCTGGCGGTGATATTAACTGGGGCATTCTAGACTCCACGATTCCCGAAGGGCTCTCTTTAGAAGACACTCGCGATTCGAAAATCTTGATCTGGGGAACGCCCAAGTTCACCGGGCTCTGGTGCTTCACGCTTGGCGCGAAGACCGGCAACTCCGTTGTCGCCGAGAAGCGTCTTTGCTTTGCCGGTCAAGACGGCGAGGGCGACGACGTCGTTCTTCACCCTCGCTTCAAAACCGACCGTTATCTTCCGAACGCGACCGTGGGAACTTCTTACCAAGCCGAAGTCGACGTCGAACTCGAAAGCGATACCACGACCTACACCGGTAGCCACTATGACGGCGTTCTACCCGATGGCCTCGACATCGAGAGCCGCGACTCGGATTCGCAATTCGTCATCTGGGGGACCCCCACACGCGTCGGCAGCCAAGAATTCGTACTGATGCTCGAAGACGATCAAGGCCGGCAGACCTACCGTCAGTTCCAGATCACAGTGGAAGATAAGGCGGACGTTGCTCCGTCGTGCCCTCCCGGTTACTACTACGACGATACGATTAACCGCTGTGTTCAGGAGCGTCTGGACACCTGTCCTGAAGGAACTTACTTCGATCCCGACAGCGATTCCTGTCTGCGCTATCCCACGCCTCCTCCTACGGTTTACTGTCCACCGAACACGTACTTCGATCCCTTCACTTCGCAGTGTGTTTACGAGAGTTTCCCCCGTTGTCCGATCAACTATCAGTGGAGCACGTACTACGATCGTTGTATCCGCGAGTCCTACAGCTGTCCGATCGGTTACCGTTACAGCTGGAGCGAAAGACGCTGCGAGCGGACCTGGAGAGACGAATGTCCCGGGAACTCTTACTGGGATTCCTATTACAACCGCTGCGTTCGCTACGAGCGCGGCTGCCATAACGGCGAATTTTGGGATCCTCGTTCACAGTCCTGCCGTCGCGCCGAGCGCGGCTGTCATGATGGCGAATACTACGATCCCAATTCGAACCGCTGCCGTTCGCGCCGTCCCGACTGCGGGTCTGGCACGCACTACGATTCGCGCACGGATCGTTGCGAACGCAACCAACCGCCACGCCCGTCCTGCGGACCCGGCACCCACTACGATGCGCGCCGTAATGCCTGCGTCGGCAACTCGAACCCACGTCCTCGGCCTCCGCGCCCGATGCCTCCTATGAATCCTCGTCCCATGCCGATGAATCCGCCTCCTCCACCCATGCCGATGCCGATGAATCCACCACAACCTCCGAGGCCCATGAATCCTCCGCCCATGAATCCACCGATGAATCCGCCTCCGCAACCACCAAGGCCGATGAATCCTCCGCC